>NZ_JBFBAE010000015.1:135119-211332 GCF_040689465.1 Amycolatopsis sp. NPDC051373
GGCCGCGCCCCACCCCCCCCCGGCCCGGGGGGCCGCGCCCCCCCCCCCCACCGCGGCCCCGCCGGGGCCCCCCGCGCCCCGCGACCTCGTCGGCCTGCCCGACGGTCACGGCAGCGTCCGGCTGGGCTGGTTCGCCAGCGCCGGCGCCGCCTTGGTGCCCCGCGCGCTGGCGGACCTGCGCCGCACGCACCCGGGCATCACCGTGACCACGCGCGAAGGCAGCACGCCCGCGCTGGTCCGCGCGCTGCGCGCGGGCACGCTGGACCTGGCGCTGATCGCGTCGGCGCCGCCCTTCCGCCCGCCGGACAGCGAAACCCCGGCACTGCAGGTGCAGACCCTCGCCGAACGCAGCCTGTGCGTCGCCGTGCCCACCGGCCACCCCCTCGCGCGTGGCGAGTTCATCGACGTCGCCGATCTGTCCGGCCAGCGCTGGATCGCCGGCTCGCGCAACGAGCTCGTCATGGGCGTCTGGCCCGGCCTCGACGAGCGCCCCGACATCGCCCACACCGCACGCGACTGGCTCGCCAAGCTCCACCTCGTCGCCGCCGGCGGCGGCATCACGACCGTGCCCACCGCGCTCACTCCGGTCCTCCCGCCCGGCGTCCGTGTCCTTCCTGTCCGGGGCGGCCCTTCCGAACGGCGGCGCATCTTGCTTGCGCGCCTCCCGGGCCGCCCTTCGGACGCCGCGGCGCGTCTTGCGGAGGCCTTTCGCACGGCGACGTTGGAAGGCGAGGTTGAAGGGTTCTGATGGTGGCGGCTGTTTGCCGTTATCTTGAGCAGTCGCGGTCGTCTTGGCGCGCGGAAGGTTGCACATGTATCCGTGTGATCCCAACGGTGTGGGCGGCATGATCAACCTGGACTTCTCGGCGGACGGTCGTGTCCTGGGTGTCGAGGTGCTGGATGCGCGGGGCAAACTTCCCCAGTTTCTGCTCGACGGAGCCGAACGGATCGACCGGCCGGCGCGGGGCAAAGACTTCCGAAGGGTGACAGCGGCGAAGGAAACGTTCATCGGCAGCGAAATCAAACTGTTCGATGTCGTCACCGAGGGGGAGCGCCTGATCGAGTTCCGCGATCGCGCCTGGCGTGAGGATGCGGCCGTTCTCGTCGTTTCCGTACCGCGCGGCAGCCGATGCGACCGTGACCATCAATCCCAGTCGAGGCGCTGTGCCGGTGGCGTTCCTGGCCTGGGCGAGGGAGATCGCCAAGCTGCGAATGACGCGGAAGTAGGACGTCGCCGCTGGTGGAGGGTGCGGCCGTCCGGTGGGCGCACACACCGTCAGCACGATCATCACTTTGTGTACTCATGCGCGAGAACGAACACTCGAGTCTCGCCGGTGATCAACTCCTGTGACTACCATCTCATCGGATGTGCGAATCCGACCAAGGGTGCGTCGGCAAAACACCAACTCTTGATCACCGACGCACAGTCGCCCCTGGTCAAGGCACTACTGAAGTCACACGCCTTGCTCGGATGAGCACTTCGATTCACTTGAACGTGTCCATTCTCTAGTCTGGACTTGTTCCAGAAAACATGGTCTGATGCCCTTGTGCCGGCCACCGATCCTGCGGAACGTCTGCGGGGTGTCTCACTGCGAGTCACCAAGCAGCGGACCGCCGTGCTGCACGCGGTGGCGCAGCGGCCGCACGCAGACGTCGAGGCGGTGGTCCGCGCGGTGCGCTCCGAGCTCGGTGCGGTGTCGACGCAGGCGGTGTACGACATCCTCGCCGCGCTGGGGGAGGTGGGGCTGGTGCGGCGCATCGAGCCGGCCGGGTCGCCGGCGCGGTTCGAGGTGCGCACGGGCGACAACCACCACCACGTGGTGTGCCGCAGCTGCGGTGCGGTCGCCGACGTCGACTGCGCGGCGGGGGAGCGGCCTTGCCTCACACCCGCGAGCACCAACGGGTTCGTCATCGACGAGGCCGAAGTGACGTACTGGGGCCTTTGCCCTTCCTGCAACGAAAACTGACTGTCCACCACCTGAAGGAGATGAAGTGGCTTTCGAGGAGAACACCAAACCGCTGACGACGGCGGCGGGTGCGCCGGTCGTGGACAACCAGAACAGCGTCACCGCGGGCCCGCGGGGCCCGGTGCTGTTGCAGGACCTGTGGCTCATCGAGAAGCTGGCGCATTTCGACCGCGAGGTCATCCCGGAGCGCCGCATGCACGCCAAGGGCTCCGGCGCGTGGGGTACTTTCCGCGTCACGCATGACATTTCGCAGTACACGAAGGCCGCGATCTTCGCCAAGGTCGGCAACGAGTGCGAGATGTTCGCACGGTTCTCGAGCGTCGCAGGTGAGCGCGGCGCGGCCGACGCCGAGCGCGACATCCGCGGTTTCGCGCTGCGTTTCTACACCGAAGAGGGCAACTGGGACGTCGTCGGCAACAACACGCCGGTGTTCTTCCACCGCGACCCGCTGAAGTTCCCCGACCTCAACCGCGCGGTGAAGCGTGACCCGCGCACCAACTTGCGTGACCCGGAGAACAACTGGGGTTACTGGACGAACCTGCCCGAGGCGCTGCACCAGGTCACGATCATCATGACCGACCGCGGCATCCCCAAGTCGTACCGGCACATGCACGGCTTCGGCTCGCACACCTACAGCTTGATCAACGCGGCGGGCGAGCGGAACTGGGTCAAGTTCCACTTCCGTACCCAGCAGGGCATCGAGAACCTGACCGACGAGGAAGCCGGCGCCGTCATCGCCGCCGACCGCGAGTCGAACCAGCGCGACCTCTTCGACGCCATCGAGCGTGGCGACTTCCCGAAGTGGAAGCTGTTCGTGCAGGTCATGCCCGAGGCCGACGCGGCGACCTACCGCTTCCACCCGTTCGACCTGACGAAGGTGTGGAGCAAGAAGGACTACCCGCTGATCGAGGTCGGCGAGTTCGAGCTCAACCGCAACCCGGACAACTACTTCGCCGACGTCGAGCAGGCCGCCTTCACCCCGGCGAACCTGATCCCCGGCATCTCGTTCAGCCCGGACAAGATGCTGCAGGGCCGCCTGTTCTCGTATGGTGACGCCGCCCGCTACCGCGTCGGCGTGAACCACCACCAGATCCCCGTCAACTACCCGCGCGGCGCCAAGGTGGTCAACACCTACCACCGCGACGGCGCCATGCGCGTCGACGGCAACCAGGGTGGCGTCCCCGGCGTCGAGCCGAACAACTTCGGCCGCTGGCAGGAGCAGCCCGCCTACGCCGACCCGGCGCAGGCCGTCGGCTCGACCGCGGACCACTTCAACTTCCGCGAAGACGACGACGACTACTTCACCCAGCCGGGCAACCTGTTCCGACTGCTGTCCGCGGACGAACAACAGCGTCTGTTCGAGAACACGGCGCGCGCGATCAAGGGTGCGCGCAAGGAAACCGTCCAGCGGCACATCGACAACTGCACCAAGGCCGACCCGGCCTACGGTGAGGGTGTGCAGAAGGCCTGCGAGGCCCTGGGCGCTCTGTAAGTCCTTTGTGGCCGCTGCCCCCCTCGCCGTCGCTGCGACGGGGGCGCGGCTTTTCTACAGGCTCTGCCCGAACATTTTCGCGGCTTCCCGCGCGCTCGGAGTCCCGGCGTCCAGATCGGCACCCGCCTTCTTCAGCGCCGCGACGATTTCCGTCTCGCCCTTGAACAAGGCGCCCGCGATCGGCGACTGGTTGCGGGCATTGCAGATGTCGGGATCGGCGCCGTGCCGCAGCAAGTACTCCACGGTCTCGCCCCGACCGTGGTACGCGGCGAGCATGAGGAGTGAATTGCCGGCCTCGTCGAGCACGTTGACGTCCAGGCCGTGCTCGATGAACTCCGCGAGCTCTTTCGTGTTGCCTGCACGCGCGAGGTCCGCCATGACGGTGCGAGCTCGTTTCCGGAGGTCTTCGTTTTCGTCAGCGGGCATGGTGGAATTTTAGCATCGCGTGATGCGTGTTCCGGAATCTGAAGTGGGGCTGCTCGGCAGAGAGAGATGCCGGGCCGGTGGTTTCCGCGGACTCGCGCCGGTGCTCGTCCGTCCTGAATGGATCGAGCGAGTGAGTGCTTCAGGGATGTTTTGGAAGCCCTGCAGACAAGTCTTCTGTGGACAGGGCCGAGTGGTACCGGCTCGGTATTCCGAAGCCTCGACCTCCCACGACGGGGCCGCGCACAAGTGTGTGCGCGGCCCCGGTGAAAGATCAGCGCAGCGGTTCGAGTGCCTTCGCCAGCGGCTCCAGCACCGCGGGGGTGTGCGGCGGCGGAAGGTAGACGATCGCCAGGTCGAGGCCGGCCTCGCCGAGGCCCTCGGCCTGCTTGGCGACCGCGGCGTAGTCCAGGTCGGGCTCCAGGCGCACGTGCGAGGACAGCGTGATCTCGCTGGGGTCGCGGCCGATGTCGGCGCAGTGGCGGTGCAGGACGTCGCGCTTGTGCGCGAACTGCTCGGGCGTGCCGCCGGTGAAGTTCCAGTGGTCGGCGTACTTCGCGGCCGTGCGCAGGGTGCGCTTTTCGCCGCTGCCGCCGATGCAGATGGGCGGGTGGGGCTTCTGGACGCCCTTGGGTTCGTTGCGGGCGTCGGTGAGCTGGTAGTGCGTGCCCTTGAAGGTGGTGGTTTCCTGCGTCAGCAGGCTGATCAGGACCTCGCAGCCTTCCTCGAAACGGTCGCTGCGTTCCTTGATGGTGCCCAGCTCCATGCCGTACGCGCCGGACTCCTCCTCGTTCCACCCGGCGCCGATGCCGATCTCCAGGCGCCCGCCGGACACGATGTCGAGCGTCGCGGCCATGTTCGCGAGCAGCGCGGGGTGCCGGTAGTGCATGCCGCTGACGAGCGTGCCCAGGCGCAGCCGCTTGGTGGCCTGCGCGAGCGCGGTCAGTGTGACCCAGCCCTCCAGGCAGGGGCCGGTCGAATCGGAGAAAATGGGATAGAAGTGGTCGAACGTCCAGCCGGATTCGAACAGCTCGATCTCGTCGGCCGCCTGCCAGACCGCGAGCATGTCCTCCCAGACGGTGTTCTGGGGCGAAGTCTTGATGGCGAATCGCATGGTCGTGAGCGTAAACCTGGAGTAACCCCAGCTGCCAACACCGTCGCCGTGCGCGGCGGCGGACGGGCGCTCGTCCGAATCGTGTCCCTTTGCGGGTAACAGCTGCTCGGCACGGCGCGACCCGCGTTGAGGCTCAGGACAAGGGGGGCCAGTGTCAGTGCTGGTCGCGCCGCGCCTGCCACTCCCACGGCCGCGCGGAGCACCGGCTCGCCGACGACGGTCACGGTGACCGCGACCGCGCCGGCTCCGCCGCCTGTCACGATCGAGGCCGCGGCGCCGACCACGAGCACGACGCGGCCAAGCGGACCGCAAACCGAGTTCGGCAACGGCACCTGCAAAGTCGGCGAAGACATCGTGGCGGGCACGTACAAGACCGCGGGCCCCGGGACCGACTCATTCGTGAACAACTGCTGTTGGGAGCGTGACAAGAACGACACCGGATCGTTCGACGCCATCATCGCCAACGACAACATCGCCGGACCTACACGAATCACCTTGAAGAAGGGCGAGTTCTTCAAGTCCTCCGGTGGGTGCACGTGGAAGAAGAGCTGACCGTCACTTGTGGACAGTGGGCACCACGCCGGAGGAAGGCCGGCGCGGCGCCGCTTGAAAAAGACCTCAGTCCCGGATCGCCTTGAGGGCGCCCGACCAGGTCTCCAGCTGGGTGAACAGCGTGTTGGCCGCGTCGTCGTGGAGGGTGGCCGGGGCGAAGGACGCGAAGTTCTCGAAGTCCGTGAACAGCGAGAACGACAGCTGCTGGCGCACGTGGGCGATCTGGAGCTCGCTGCAGATGGCGCGCAGGTGTTCGATCGCGCGGGCGCCGCCCAGTGAGCCATAGGACACGAAGGCCGCGGCCTTGTTGTTCCACTCCGCGTAGAGGTAGTCAATCGCGTTCTTCAAGACGGCGGACGTCGAGTGGTTGTACTCGGGCGTCACGAAGATGAAGCCGTCGTAGGAGTCGATTTTCGCGGCCCACGCTTTGGTGTGCTCGCCGGCGTACTGGCCGAGGGTGGGCGGCAGGGCCTCGTCCAGGTGGGGCAGCGGGAACTCGGCCAGGTCGACGAGCTCGTAGTCCGCGCCGGTGCGGGCCTTGGCCTTGGCGAAGACCCAGTCGGCGACCTGCTTGCCGTTACGTCCCGGGCGGGTGCTGCCGAGGATGACGGCGATCTTCAGGTTACTCACGTGCCGGTTCCTTCCGGAGGTGACTTGAATGTTCATGTCAAATACTGGACACCCGAACTTGAACATTCAAGTCACGCGCTAGACTGGGACGCATGACACACCGGCAGGCCGCCCCGCGGTGGCTCGACTCCGAAGAGCTGCAGACGTGGCGCTCGTTCACGTACCTGCTGCACCGGCTGCCGACCGAGCTGGAGAAGCAGTTGCGGGAAGACGCGCAGCTCAGCTACGTCGAGTACTACGCACTGGCCGGGCTGTCGGAGGAACCCGGCCGGCGCATGCGGCTGAGCGAGCTGGCGATCCTGACCAACGCCGAACTCTCCCGCCTGTCGCACCTCATCAGCCGGCTGGAGAAGCGCGGGTTCCTCTACCGCGAGCCCGACCCGGAGGACGGCCGCTACACCCACGCCGTGCTCACCGAAGCCGGCTACGCGCACGTGCTCGAGTCCGCGCCCGGTCACGTCGAGCGCGTGCGCGAGCTGGTGTACGACGTGCTGTCCGAAACGGAGCTGCGCACCCTGCGCACGGCGGCCGACAAGATCACCCGGCGCATCGAAGCCGATGGCTGAAGGTCTCCATGAGAGGGAGCGGCAGACGGCCCCCGCGCCGACGCATCCTGATGGCATGACGAAGAACCTCGGCTTCGAGTTCGGGCTGAACTCCTTCGGCGAAGTCGCCACCGACGGAGCGCGCACACTGAGCGACGCGGAGACCGTCCGCCTGCTCGTCGACGAGGCACGCCTTGCCGAAGAAGCCGGCCTCGACGTCTTCAGCGTCGGCGAGCACTACCGCGAAGGCCACAACGACAGCGCGACGCCGGTGCTCCTGGCGGCCGTCGCGACCGCGACCGAGCGCATCAAACTCGGCACGTCCGTGACGGTCCTGAGCACCAACGACCCCGTCCGCCTCTACCACGACTTCTCCACCGTCGACGCCGTCTCCAACGGCCGCGCGCAGCTGGTGCTGGGCCGGGCGTCGGCGACGGAGTCGTTCCCGTTGTTCGGATACGACCTCGCCGACTACGAGCACCTGTTCGAAGAGAAACTCGAACTGTTCATGCGCTTACAACGCGAGGAGTCCGTGACGTGGTCGGGCACCGTGCGCGCGCCGCTGGTGGACCAGACGCTGCACCCGCGGATGCGCCCGGGCGGGATCCCGACGTGGATCGGCGTGGGCGGCAGCCCGGATTCAGTCGTGCGCGCCGCGAAGTACGGGCTGCCGCTGATGCTGGCGATCATCGGCGGTCGGCCGCAGCGGTTCGCCGGGCACGTGGAGCTTTACCACCGCGCGCTGGCGCAATTCGGACAGCCGGTGTTGCCGGTCGGACAGCACTCGCTCGGCCTGATCGCGGACACCGACTCCGAAGCCGTCGAGACGTGGTGGGAGTACTGGCATCCCGTGGTCGCGAACCTCGCGGCCGAGCGCGGCTTCTACAAGCCGGACCGCCGCCGCTACCTGGCGGAGATCGAGGGCGGCGCGCTGTTCGTCGGCTCGCCGGACACCGTGGCGCGCAAGATCGCGACCGTGGCGCGTGACCTGCGCCTCAACCGGTTCGACCTGAAGTACGACATCATGAACCTGCCCCGCGAAGCTCGCGCCCGGTCGATCGAGCTGTTCGGCCGCGAGGTCGCGTCGCGGGTTCGCGAACTGCTCACGAAGGCGCCTTCCCATGTCTGACCTGGTTTTCGGCCTCGACACCTTCGGCGACGTCCCGGAGGACGACTCCGGCACGCCGATGTCCTACGCCGCCGCGATCCGGCACGTGCTCGACGAGGCCGTGCTCGCCGACGAGATCGGCGTGGACGTGATCGCGCTCGGCGAGCACCACCGGCCGGAGTACTCGATCACCACCCCGGAGACGGTGCTGGCGGGCATCGCCACGCGCACGTCGCGGATCCACCTGTCCTCGGGGGTGACCGTGTTGAGTTCCGACGATCCCGTGCGCGTTTTCCAACGTTTCGCGACCGTCGACGCACTCTCCAACGGCCGCGCGGAGATCATTCTCGGACGTGGTTCGTTCACGGAGTCGTTCCCGCTGTTCGGATATGACCTCTCCGACTACGACAAGTTGTTCGAAGAGAAAATCGACCTGTTCGTTCAGTTACTCGACGAGAAGCCCGTGACGTGGAGCGGAACGCTCCGCCCGGCGCTGGACGCGGCCGACGTGTTCCCCAAGACGGAGTCGGGCCGCCTGACGACGTGGGTCGGCGTCGGTGGGTCGCCGCAGTCGGTGATCCGCACGGCCCACTACGGGCTGCCGCTGATGCTCGCGATCATCGGCGGGCCGGCGAAGCGGTTCGCGCCGTACGTGGACCTCTACCGCCGCGCCGCCGCGGAGTTCGGCACGACCGCCCACCCCGTCGGCATGCACTCGCCCGGCTTCATCGCCGACACCGACGAGGAAGCGCGTGAACTGTTCTGGCCGCGCTACCGCGTGATCCGCGACCGCATCGGCCGGCTGCGCGGCTGGCCGCCGATCCAGCGCGCCGAGTACGACAGCGAAATCGAGCACGGCTCGATGTACATCGGCTCGCCGGAAACGGTCGCGCGCAAGATCGCCGGTGCGGTGAAGGACCTGGACGTCGGCCGGTTCGACCTCATCTACTCCAGCGGTTCGCAGCCGGCGAGCGCGCGCATGCACGCGGTCGAGCTGTACGGCACGAAGGTGATCCCGATGGTGCGGGACCTGCTGGCGGAGGGGAAATGACGGAGACGCTGGGCATCCTCGGCGCGGGCAAGGTCGGCACGGTCCTCGCGCGGCTCGCGGTGACGGCCGGCTACCGCGTGCTCATCGCGGGCTCGGGTGCGCCGGAGAAGATCGCGCTCACCGTGGAAGTCCTCGCCCCCGGCGCCGTCGCCACGACGCCGGCCGAGGCCGCCTCGGCCGACGTCGTGATCCTGGCGCTGCCGTTGGGCAAGTACCGCAGCATCCCGGCGGCGGAGCTGGACGGCAAACTCGTGATCGACGCCATGAACTACTGGTGGGAAGTGGACGGTCACCGCGCCGACCTGGAGGTCTCCACGAGCGAGACGGTGCAGAAGTTCCTGCCCGGCGCGCGTGTTGTGAAGGCGTTCAACCACATGGGTTACCACGACCTGGAAGACGAAGCCCGCCCCGCCGGGACGCCCGGCCGCAAGGCCATCGCCCTCGTCGGCGACGACGCCGCGGCCGTGGCGGAAGTGTCCACTGTGGTCGATGCGCTCGGCTTCGATCCCGTGCCCGCCGGCGGTCTGGCCGAGGGCGTGCGGCTGGAGCCGGGCGCGGAGACGTTCGGCGCGAACGTCGAGGCCGTCGAGCTTCGGACGATGCTGGAGCGGTTCCCGGAGTCGGAACGCGGTCGTGCCCTCAGCGAGCGACCGGCGGCAGACTCACGTTAGACGCCACCTCCGCGAGCCGACGCGCCCGGGCGCTTGCCGCGCCGCGGTGGCCGGTTTTCCTGCGGTCGCAGCGTCCGGGAAAGCCGAGTGCTGCTGATACCGAGACCACGCGACGGTGTTCGCGCCAGTTCCGCCGGTGGCTTGGCTACGGCTTTCGTGTGCCGCTTCGTAAATCAGGAGAACGAGTGTCGCTTGCTCTTCGCCGGTGAGCATCGCCTCGGCGTTCGGGAGCGCCGGGTGCCGTGGATGCCGAAGCCATGCGGACCCGTCTGGGGCCTGTGTCGCTGGCCGGTTCCGTCGGCGGCTCGGCTGCGGGTTTGGTTTGCCGCGGCGGTAAGGCCAGCGGAACCGGTGCCGCCGAATCGGTGGCGGTGGTTGTGGTCATGGCGTTCGGGAGAGTTGGACGCCGCGAATGCCGAAGCCACGCGGACCAGTCTGGGACCTGTCGTGCAGGTGCTGGTTCCGTCGGCAGCTGGGCTGCGGCTTTGTTGTGTCGAGGCGGCAAAGCCAGTGGATCCGTTGCCGCTCATTTGGTGCCGGTGAACATTGCCATGGCGTCCGGGGACGCTGGGTGCCGTGGATGCCGAAGCCACCCAGGCGTGTCTGGGAGCTGTGTCGCTGGCAAGCGGTTCCCTCGTCGGCTGGGCTGCGGCCTTGGTGTGTCGTGGCGGAAACCAGTGGATCTGTTGCCGCCTATTTGGTGCTGGTGACATTGCCGTGGTGTCCACGAACGCAGGGTGCGATGGATGCCGAAGCCACCCAGGCGCGTCTGGGACCTGTGTCGCTGGCAAGCGGTTCCCTCGGCGGCTGGGCTACGGCTTTGGCGTGTCGCGGCGGTAAAGCCAGTGGCTCCGTTGCCGCTCATTTGGCGCCGGTGAACATCGCCACGGTGTCCAGGTACGCCGGGTGCGATGGATGCCGAAGCCACCCAGCCGCGTCCGGGACCTCTGTCGCTGGCGCCGGTTCCGCCGGCGGCGCGGCTGCGGCTTTGGTGTGCCGCGGCGGTAAAGCCGGCGGAACCGGTGCCGCTGACTCGGCGCCGGTGAACATGGCCACGAGGTCGCGGGCCGAGGTGCCGCCCGCGAAGAGTTCCTGCATTTCGGCGCCCTCGACTGCGACCGCCTGACTGCGGGGGAACATTTCCTGTTCGTATTCGGACAGGGCTTTCTCGACGTTGCCCGGGTGGGCGGCCAGGGCTTGGCCGAGCCGGGCGGCGTCGAGCATGGCGAGGTTGGCGCCTTCGCCGTTGGGGGGCATGAGGTGGGCGGCGTCGCCGATGAGGGTGACGCCCGGCGCGCGGTCCCAGTGGTGGTCGAGGGGCAATGTGAAGTGGGGGCGTAGCAAGGGTGGGGTGTCGCCGTCGGTGATGAGGGCGGTGAGTTCCGGGGCCCAGCCGTCGAATTCGTGGGCGATGCGCGCGGCCGTCGCGTCGGCGTCGGTGAAGTCGATGGCGGCGAACCACTCCTGCGGCCGGGTGAGGACGACGTAGGTGTGCAGCGTGTCGCCGCTTTCCCGGTGCGCGTGGATCTCCCGGCCGGGCGCCGGTGCGATGAGCGACCCGCCGCCGACGGCTTTCGCGGCCGCCGGGTGGCGGGTGTCGGCGTTGTAGAGGTAGACCTCGACGAACGAGGTGCCGGCGTACTCGGGAACCGCACCCGACAGCAGCGGCCGCACGCGGGACCACGCGCCGTCCGCGCCGACCAGCAGGTCAGTCGGGACCACGCTGCCATCGGTGAAGGTCACCTCGTGGCGGCCCTCACCCACGGAGCGGGCGTCGGCGACCTTGGCGCCCCAGCGGACGGTGCCGGCGGGGAGCGAGTCGAGCAGTAGCTGCCGCAGCTCCCCGCGTTGGACTTCGGGCCGACCTCCGGTGCCGTCGTCGGCTCGGTCGAGCAGGACGGTCCCGTCGGGATCGAGGACCCGCATTTGCTGGCGGCCCTCAAGGATGAGGCTGCGGAACCCGTCCATCAGTTCGGCGGCTTCGATGGCGATCTGGCCGTTGTAGTCGTGGATGTCGAGCATCCCGCCCTGCGCCCGCGCACCCGCGGACGCCTCGGCTTCGTAGACCGTGGCCGGGATCCCGTGGACGTGCAGCACACGGGCGAGGGTGAGGCCGCCGAGGCCGGCGCCGATGATCGTGACGGTGTTCAAGATGTCTCCTTCGAAGCGCTATGGAATCTCGTTCGAATGTTGGAACGAGATTCCAGATGTGTCAAGATGGACGCATGGTTGCGCGGACCCGCCGAACTCAGCGGCGTACAGAGGCGCTCTCCCGCGAGCGCATCACCGAGGCCGCCGTCGAGCTGCTCGACGCGTCCGGCGAGGGCGGGCTGACGTTCCGGGCGCTGACCGAGCACCTCGCCACCGGGCCCGGGGCGATCTACTGGCACGTGGCGAACAAGAGCGAGCTGCTCGAGGCCGCGACCGACACCGTGGTCGCCTCCGCGCTGGCCGAGCCCGCCGAGGCCGCGGGGTCACCGCGGGACGAGATCCGCGCCGTCGCGCTGGGCCTGTTCAACGCGATCGCCGAGCACCCGTGGCTCGCCACGCAGGTGTCGCTGCAGCTGTCGCACGGTCCGACGAAATCGGTGCCGCTGCGGATCTTCGAGGGCATCGGCCGGCACGTCGGCGCGCTGGGCGTGCCCGAGGACAGCTGGTTCACCGTGGCGTCGGCGCTGATGCACTACATCCTCGGCTCCGCCGCGCAGAACGCGTCGAACGCCCGCGTGGCCGGATCAGCGGTGGACCGGGCCGAGTTCCTCGACACGGTGTCGGCGGCGTGGGAAGAGCTCGACCCGGACGACTACCCGTTCACCCGCGCCGTCGCCCGTCAGGCGCGTGAGCACGACGACCGCGAGCAGTTCCTGACCGGGATCGACCTCATCCTCGCCGGGATTCACGCCCGGTGACGGCGTTGCCGGCGTTGTGGGGCAAGCGGATCGCGGCGACGAGCGGGATTGCCAGCAGAACGGCCAGCAGCGCCAGCGCCACGCGGAACGGGCCGGGCGCGTCGGCGGCGACCAGGCCGCCGGCGCGGATGAGCAGTGCGCCGATGGCCACGCCCAGGCCGGCGCCGAGTTCCTGCAGGGTCGAGAGCAGGGTGTTGGCGTGGTTCATCAGGGGCTCGTCGACATCGGCGAAGGCGACGCTGTTGTAGGCCGTGAAGCCGGTTGAGCGCGAGATGCCGCTGATGAGGAGCAGGGCGAGCAGCACGGGCAACGGGGTGCCGGCCTCCACGAAGGCCAGGCCGACGAGGCAGGCAGCGCCGACGAGGATCGACGCGAGCAGCACCGTGCGGATGCCGAAGCGCCGCATGAGCGGGGTGGTGGCGGGTTTGATGCCGACGTTGCCGACGAACAGCGCGATGACCACCAGGCCGGCGCGGGCGGGGCTCCAGCCGAAGCCGAGCTGGAAGAGCAGCGGGAGAACGAAGGGGATGGCGGTGATCACGCCGCGGTAGACCGAGCCCGTGGCGGCGGTGATGCGGTAGGTCGCGATGCGGAGGATCCGCAGGTCGAGCAAGGGGTTCGGGGCGCGCAGCAGGTGCCGGATCGCCCAGCCGAGGCCGACGACGGCCACGACCAGCGCCACGGCCGTTGCCGGGCCGAAGCCCGAGCCGAGACCTTCGAGCGCGACGACCAGCGCGGCGGTGCCGACGGCCACCCACCCGAACCCGACACGGTCGAACGGCGCGGGCCGCTCCGCGCGCAGGTCCGGCACGATCGCCCACGCCACTGCCAGCGCGGCGATGCCCAGGGGCAGGTTGATCACGAAGATCCACCGCCACGACGCGTACTGCGCCAGCAACCCGCCGACGACCGGCGCCACCACAGGCGCGAGCAACGCGGGCCACGTCAGGTAGGCGACCGCTTTGACCAGGTCTTTCTTGGGCGTGGCGCGCAGGACCACCAGCCGGCCGACGGGCACCATCATCGCGCCGCCGACGCCCTGCACCACTCGCGCTGTTGTCAGCAGCACAAGGTTTGGTGCGAGGGCGCACGCCAATGATGAAAGTGTGAACAGGATCAGTGCGGTTGCGAACACGCGGCGCGCGCCGAAGCGGTCGGTGAGCCAGCCGCTGATCGGAATGAGGACGCCGAGGGTGAGGACGTAGGCCGTGATGGTCACGTTGACGTCCACCGAGCTCACCCCGAGGTCGGCCGCCATGAGCGGCGCCGCGGGCGCGATGATCGTGGCGTCGACGATCTCCATGAAGAACGTGGCGGCCACCAGCAGCGCCAACCCCCGCCGAAACCCCATGGCGGTCGACATTACTGGCCTGGCAGGGTTGGTCGGGCGGTCGCGATGGGGATCACATCGGCTTGGCTGGGTCGTTGCGGCGGGTGGCGGTGTGATGGGGCTCCGCACGGGTGTGACGGTTCGGCTGAGTGGATTCCGGTCACGGTTGTCGTGCCCGCAGGCATGGTCGGCTCGGGCCGCTGCGCGGCTTTCCGGCAGCCGGCGGCGCGGCTCGCCCCTTGCCCGGATGCGAGGTTCGGCTGGGTGGTGTGGTGGGGGCCTGTTTGGCCATCTGCGTGTGGGCTGGGTTTGCGGCCCCGGCGGGTGGTCGTTTCTCTTGCTAGGGGTGAACGCTTCGGCTGAGTGGTCTGGTGGGAGCCTGTTTGGTCATCCGCGAGTGGGCTGGGTTTGCGGTCGCGGCGGGGTGGCCGGTTCCTTGTCGCGGTGACTGCTTCGGCTGGGTGGTCTGGTGGGAGCCAGCTTGGTCATCCGCGAGTGGGCTGCGTTTGCGGCCGCGGCGGCGTGGCCACGTCCCTTGCCGAGGTGAACGCTTCGGCTGAAGGAGGGCTGTGGAGCGGCGAAGTGGAACGATGGGGTGTTGCGGGCTCGTGAGTGGTGGGGTCGCTCGCGCGTCTGGCCAGCGACGACCGTGAGCGGCGGGGGTGGGTGTGGCCGCAGGGCTGCGGCCGGGCCGGAGCATCGGGCCGGCGCGGTTTGGGGCGCGGCGGTCGTGGCCGGAGCGGCCGGGCGCGGGGTCAGGTGAGAGAAGCCAGCGCGGCTGCCAAGCGTTGAGTGCGGTCCTTGCGCGCCACCAGGGCGGCGGAGAGGTCGACCGGACGGAAGTGGGTTTTGGTGCCCGGCGCGGCGCGGGCGACGAGGTCCATGTCGGCGCTGATGACGGTCGCGACCATGGCGTAGCCGCCGCCGGAGACGGCGTCGCGGTGCAGGACGATGGGCTGGGTGCCGCCGGGGATCTGGATGGAGCCGACGGCGTAGCCGGCGTCCACGATGTTGGAGGGGTCGGAGCCGGCGCCGAAGGGCTGGACGCGGTCGCGCCATTCGACGCCGGGGCCGTCGTAGCGCAGGCCGGCGCGGTCGGCGACCGGGGTGAGGGTCCATTCCTCCTCGACCAGGTTCGCGAGGCCGCGGTCGGTGAGACGGTGGTCGTAGAGGCCCAGCAGCACACGGACGTCCTGGTGTGCGGAAAACACCGGGCGGTGTTCGGGATCGATCACGGAACCGCGAGGCAACGCACCCGGGGCGCCGATCGGCACCACGTCGCCTGCTGCCAGCTTGCGGCCGTGGAAGCCGCCGAGGGCGCCGAGCAAGTAAGTCGAGCGGCTGCCCAGCACGGAGGGGACGTCGATACCGCCGGAGAAGGCCAGGTAGTAGCGCGAGCCACCGCCGATGTAGCCGAAGGACAGTTCGTCGCCTTCCGCCAGCGAAAGGCGGGTCCACTGTGGACGTTCGGCGCCGTTCACCTTCACCGGGACCGGAGCGCCGGTGACCGCGACGTCGAGCGGGGCCAAGGCCCGCAGCACCGGCCCGAGGTACGTGCATTCGAGCAGGGCCTCGCCGTCGACGTTGCCCACCAACGCGTTGGCCAGCTCGGCCGAGTACTGGTCCAAGGCCCCGCCCTGCGGGATTCCGAGGTCGTAGTATCCGATCCGCCCGCGGTCCTGGACAGTCGTGGCCAGCCCGGGCTGGCTGATCTCGATCGCGCGCTCACTCGCCACGGAGCACCTCCAGCAGGGTGGCGTTGTAGGCCTCGGGGTCGGCGACGGCCCGCTCGGTGTCGAACTCGACCGGGACGGTGCGGTAGCGGAACGTGCCGGCCTCGACGTCGACCTCGATCCGGCGGTATTCCTCTTCGGACACCGGGGTGAACTTCACGATGTCGCCGGGTCGGAAAAACACCATGGATTGTGCGAAATCCGCCAGTTTCTGTGCGGGATCGAAGATCGGTGCCGCGGCGATGCCGAACATCTGGTAGCCGCCCGCGCCGCGCACGGAGTAGATGCAGGCGAAGCACCCACCGTGGCCCACCGTCAGCTTCGGGGTGTCCGTGCGCGGGCTCAGGTACTTCGGCACTTCCAGCTGATGTTCGCGTTCCACCAACTGGAACAAGAACGGCAACCCCGCGACGAAGCCGACCATCGAGACGATCCACGGCTGCGTGTGATGACGGCGGATGAACTCCGCGGCGTCGGACAACCCGTTCACCCGCGCCGCGTAATCGAGATCGGTGCCGGCCGGATCCTGGTGATAACCCTCGCGGAACCGCCCCACGACCTCACGCGTGTACGGATCGTCGTACCACACCGGCACTTCCACGATCCGCGTCGACAACACCGTGTTCGTTTCCGAACGCGTCCGCGCCTCCAGCTCGCGCACCGTGCTCTCCAGCGAAGCCGGCTCCAGCACGTCCGGGTCGAAGCGGATGAGCAGCGACGCGTTGGCCGGGCAGATGTCGACGATCCCGTCGAGTGCCGCCTCGGCCAGGCCCCGGGCGATGCCCATGGCCCGCAGGTTGCCGGGCAGGCTCATCTCCTCGGCGATCTCCACGAACAGGAACTCGTCGCCGCCCCAGGTGTAGCGGGCCGTGGCGGGCAGGGTCTGCGGTGCGCTCACGCCGTCTCCTTCAGCAGTCCGGGAGTCGTCTCGATGAACTTCGTGTGATGCTCCACCGCGGCCAGCTCGGGCCGGGCGAACAGGTCCAGCTGCAGCCCGACCGTCGTCGCGATACCGGTGATCTCCACGCCCCGCAACGCTTCCGTCATCCGCGCGATCGCGGCTGTCCGATCAGGACCGTGCACGATCAGCTTCGCGATCATCGAGTCGTAGTACGGCGCCACCGCGTCACCCGCGGCAACCCCGCTGTCCACGCGCACGCCGGGACCCGAAGGCCACGTCAGCGCCGAGATCGTGCCCGGACTGGGCAGAAAACCGCGGTCCGGGTCCTCCGCGTTGATCCGCGACTCGAACGCGTGCCCGGTGAACGTCACGTCCGGCTGCGCGAGCCCGAGCCCCTCGCCCCGCGCGATCCGCAGCTGCTGCTCGACCAGGTCGATGCCGGTGACCAGCTCCGTCACGGGGTGCTCCACCTGCAGCCGCGTGTTCATCTCGATGAACGCGGCCTCCTGGCGAACCGGGTCGTAGAGGAACTCCACCGTCCCCGCACCGCTGTAGGAACAGGCCTTCGCCAGATCCACCGACGAGTCGCGGATCCGCTCACGGACCGCGTCCGGCAGGTCCGGCGCCGGCGCTTCTTCGAGCACCTTCTGCGAACGCCGCTGCATCGAACAATCCCGGTCGCCGAGGTGGATCACGCGCTCGCCGTCGCCGAGCACCTGCACCTCGACGTGCCGGGCGCGCTCGACGAAGCGCTCCACGTACATCGTGTCGTCGCCGAAGCTCGCCCGCGCCTCCGACCGTGTGAGGTCGAGCGCGCCGAGGAAGTCCGCGGGATCGGTCACGAGCCGGATGCCCCGCCCGCCGCCACCTGCGGAAGCCTTCAGCACCAACGGAAACCCGACCTCACGCGCGACCGCCAGCGGATCCGCCGCAACGTCGAGCGGCCCGTCCGACCCGGCCAGCACCGGCACCCCGGCCCGCCGCGCAGCCTCCCGCGCGGCCACCTTGTCGCCCATCAGCCGGATCGCGGACGGAGCCGGGCCCACCCACGTCAGCCCGGCATCGAGCACGAGCTGCGCGAACCCCGCGTTCTCCGACAGGAAACCGAACCCCGGGTGCACGGCGTCGGCCCCGGTGTCCAGCGCGGCCTGCACCACGGCGGCGCCGTTGAGGTAACTGTCCCGCGCCGGCGGCGGGCCGATGACCACGGCCTCGCCCGCCGTCCGGGCCGCGAGCGAATCACGGTCGGCCTCGCTGCACACCACGACGGTCGCCAGGTCCAGGGCGTGGGCCGTGCGCAGGATCCGTACGGCGATCTCGCCGCGGTTGGCGATGAGCAGCTTGCGCACTAGTCCTCCACCACGACGAGGACTTCGCCCGGGGTGACGGTGCCTCCGTCGGCGACGTTGATCGACACGACCGTGCCCGCGCTTTCCGAGCGGATCTCGGTGAACTGCTTCATCACCTCGACGATGCCGACCGCGGCGCCGGCCTCGATGCGGTCGCCGGGCTGCACGAACGGCTCCTTGTCGGGCCCGGGCCGGGTGTAGAAGATGCCCGGGAGCGGGGAGAGGATGTCGGACACGGACCTGCCTTCCTCAGCGTTGACGGTCGAGCACGGCGCGGACGGCCGCGGCCACGTCGGGGGAGTTGGGGGCGTCGGAGTGCACGCAGACGCTGTCGAAGCGCAGGTCGAGCTCGGTGCCGTCGACGGCGAGCACCGGTTTGCCCTCGGCCGCACGCGAGACGCGTTCGGCCGCCGCCGCGGGATCGGTGCGGGCGGGGCGGCGCAGGATGATCAGGTTCCCGTCGCCGTCGTAGTCGAGGTCGACGTACAGCTCGGCGACGAACTCCACGCCGAGCTCGGCGCACACCGTTTCGTGGGCGCTGCCGGAAATGCCGAAAAACGGCACGCCGTACAGCTTCGCCACGCGCGCTGCGCCCGCCATCAGCTCCGGGTCGCCGGCGAGCATTCCGTAGAGCGCGCCGTGAGGCTTGACGTGATTGAGCGCGGCGCCGTGCTTGGTGAGGAACGCGGTGAGGGCACCCACCTGGTAGAGCATGATCGACTCGACCTCTTCGGCGGTCAGGACCATGCGCCGCCGCCCGAAGCCGGTGAGGTCCGGCAGCCCCGGGTGCGCGCCGATCCGCACGTCGTGCGCGACGGCCGCGGCGACGGTCGCGTCCATGACATCCGGGTCGCCCGCGTGGAAGCCACAGGCCAGGTTGATCACGTCGACGAGATCGAGCAGGGCTTCGTCGTTGCCGAAGCTGTGCAGGCCGAGTCCTTCGCCCATGTCGGAATTCAGGGTCGCGGTCATGGTTGGCAACCCTAGGCACCGTGTGGTGCCCGGCACATTGGTCAAAGTGACCTAATCGATCGGCCCTGGTTGTGCGGAGTGCTCTAGCCTGGGCGAGTGCGCGTCTCCGACCTGCTCGAAGATCCCCAGCGTCGCATCGAAATCCGCGTCGCGGGGCCGCCCGGTGCGCTGGAGCGGCCGATCACGTGGTGCGCGCCGACCGAATCGATCGACCCGTCGCCGTTCCTCACGCCCGGCGCGGTGATGCTGACGTCCGGGATGGCCCTTAACGTCACCGACGTCCGGATCTGGGACGCCTACGTCGAACGCCTCGCGAACGTCCCCATCGCCGCGCTCGCCTTCGGCCTCGGGCCGGCGCACGCGACGCTGCCCGAAGGCCTGGTGGTGGCGTGCCGCAACCGCGGGGTGCCGCTGCTGGTGATGCCGGACGAGGTGCCGTTCGTGCTGGTGCAGCGCGACGTGCAGGACCGGCTTTCGGCCGAACGTTACGAAGCCCTGCGGCGCGGCTCCGAGCTGGCCCACGACTGCACGCGCATCGCCGCCGACCAGGGCACGATGCAGGACGTGCTGCACCGGATCAGCGAGGCCGCGGGCGCGCGGGTGTCCATTCAGGACTCGACCGGCGCGACGCTGCTCTCGGCCGGCGACGAGGGCGGGTTCGCGGCCCGCACCGAGTTCACGCTGCCGGGCAACAACCGCGACCGGTTCCGGCTGGTCGTGGAGGAGACCGTGGCGCAGCCCGCGATCCGGACACTGCTCGCGCCCGTCGCCGCGGTCGTGTCCATGCAGCTGAGCACCACGCTCGGCTCGGCCGGGGTCGCGCACTCGCGCAACGCCGGGCGGCTGACCGAAGCCGTGTACGGCAATGACGCCGTGCCCACGGCCGACCTGATCGCTCTGGCCCGCGACGCCGAGCTGGAGCCCTACCAGCGCACGGGCGTGGTCGTGCTGCAGGCCGAGGCGGGGATGTCGACGACCTACCTGCGGTCGGTGTCGTGGCGGGCCCGCGTGATCCTCGCGGGCGAGTTCTCGGCGATGCGGTTCGTGGAGGAGCCGGACCTGTCGACGATCCTGCTGCAGAGCGAGGCGCTCGATCCCGACCACCTCGTGACGGCGGCGCGGGCCGCGGTCGGGCCCGCGCGATCGGTGTCGGCGGTGGTCGCCACGGCCGAGAACGCCGCCGAACTGGGCCTCGTCCTGCGGATGTGCCGCCGCGCGCTCGGGGAGCCGGGCGTGCACGCGGCGCCGAGCCTCGACTTCGACGCGGTCGTCGACACCCTGCGCCACCCCGGCGCGATCAGCCTGGCCCAGCGCCTGGTCGCGCCCCTGTCGCGCTCCGACGACCGCACGCTGCTGACCACCCTCGAGGCCTACCTGCGCCACAGCGGCGCGACGCCCGCGATCTGCGCGGAGCTGTTCATCCACCGCAACACGCTCGCCTACCGCCTCAGGCGGATCCGGGAACTTCTCGCGCTCGACCTGCAGGACGGCCGTGTCCGCGCCACACTGCTCATGGCGGTGCGGCTCGCGTGACCCGCGGGTCCCGTTTGTGCTGAGTGCACAGCTCGCCCGGCCCCCGCTGGGCAGGTCGCTGCGGGTGCCGAATTCCGCGGTCCGGTAGATATTCGGAACTGACGGCCGCGCGGATTTGGTCCCGGATTCGACAACAACTCCTTACGGAAGAATTGCCGAATCGACTCATCGCCCGGCCCTTGCGGCACCGGCAGCGACAGCGGTTCGGCGCCGAACAGCAGCGCTCCCGCGCCGACGTCCGCGATGTCCAGCCCGGACACCGCCGCTTCCGGCGGCGTGACCTCCAATGCCAACGGGTTCGGCCCGGCGTGTTCCCGGCTGCCGCAAGGGAACGCGCCCGGCTCGCTCGACTCCAAGGGCCCGCAGCCGGTCGCGTCGGCCGCGTCGTCGAATCCGTTGCTGACCAAGCTGGTCGCCGCCGTGAAGGCGACCAACCTCGTCGACACGCTCAACAGCCACCAGGGCATCACCGTGTTCGCCCCGGCCGATCCGGCGTTCAACGCCCTGGGCGACGCCAAGTTCCAGGAGCTGGCCGGCAACCCGAGTGAGCTCGCCCCGATCCTGCAATACCACGTGATCGGCAAGCGGTACGACGCCAAGGGCCTCGCGTCCGCCGGCTCGGTGATGTCGCTGAACACCGCCGGCGGCCCGGTGACGGTCGAGGGCACCGGCGACACCATGACCGTCAACGGCGCCAAGATCCTGTGCGGCAACGTCCCCACCAAGAACGCCACGGTCTTCGTGATCGACAAGGTGCTCACGCCGGGGACGAACAAGAGCTGATGATCAACCGGGCTCGCCGAGCGGGTCCGGTGGTTTTGCTGTGCGCCCTTCAACCGGGGCAGAACGGGCGCGGCGGCCTGATGATGCTTGAACTCCGCCGGATCGGGGTATGAGGACGCTGGATCATGTCGAAGTTCGGACAAGGAGCGCTGACCGCTGGTGGACTGTCCCGTGCGCTCGAGCCGGACGCGGCGATGACGGCGCTGCCGCTGACCGGCGCCGGCGGTGAGCTGCACAAGGTGCGGTGCTGGACGCGCGAGCACCTGCCCGATGTCGATGCCGACGTGTTGATCGACGTCGTGCAGGTGGTCGACGAGCTGGCCACCAACGCGCTCTCCCACGGCGGGCCGCCGCAGTGCGTGCGCCTGCTGCGGTTGCCCGGCCTGGTCCGCATCGAGGTCGACGACAGCACCCCGGTCCGCGCGGCGCCGCGGCGGCCGGACAACGAGGGTGGCCGCGGACTGCACCTCATCGCCGCGCTGTGTGTTGCCTGGGGGCAGCAGGTCACGACGACCGGGAAGACCGTGTGGGCCGAGCTCGGGCTGGGGCTGGGCAACGGCACCGGTTCGGGAGGGTGACCGGCGGCGGCCGGAAGTGGTGTGATCCCACCATCTTGTGGTGGAATTTTGCCGTGAGTTCTGATCTGGAGCCGGTGGAGCAGGCTGCCAAGGTGGAGCAGTTAGAGGCGGCGCTCGCGACGCGCCCGGTGATCGAGCAGGCCAAGGGCATGCTCATGCTGGTGCGGAGCTGGACCGAGGACGAGGCCTTCGAGGCCCTGCGTGAGGTCTCGCAGCACACGAACGTGAAACTGCACGACGTCGCCACGGTCGTCGTCGCGAGCGGCACGGGCGCGAAGCCCGAATTGCCGGCCGAGATCGCCGAGGTCGCCGACGTCGTGCTCGCCGAACTGCGGGCAGGCGTCCTGGGCAGCGCCTTCGGCACCGAGACCTGATTCGTCGTGCGGAACGACGCCGGCGAACTGTGACGGCAATGACTTGAATGTTCAAGTCATGCTCGCTACCGTGAACTCGTGCACCCCGCCAAGACGCCCGTCACCTCGCGTGGCCGCGCCAAGCACGTGATCGCGGTGCTGGTCGTGCCCGATTCCGTGGCGCTCGACGTCACGGTGGTGCACCAGGTCTTCGGGCCGCGGATGTCCGCGATCGTCGAGCTGACGGGTGACGCCGAGAGCGCCTGCGAGGTGGTGCTGTGCGGCGAGCAGCCCCGGCAGGTGCTGTCCTCGGGCGTGGACTTCGGCGAGCTCGCGTCGCTGGACACGCTGCTGACCGCCGACACCGTGCTGGTCCCCGGCGTCGAGGATCCGCTGGCCGAGCGCCCGCGGCCGCTGCTGGCGGCCCTGCGAGGCGCGGCCGGGAACGGCGCGCGGATGGTGTCGTTCTGCGGCGGCGCGTTCCTGCCGGCTCGCGCCGGGCTGCTGGACGGACGCCGCGCGACCACGCACTGGCTGTTCACCGAGGAGTTCCGCCGCGAGTTTCCCGACGTCCGCCTCGAGCCCGGCTGCTGGTGACGGCGCCGCGGCGGCCGGGCGCGCAGGCGCGGTTCGTGAAGGACTCCATCCGGATTGCGGGCGAGCCGGCGCTCGGTTCGTTCCTGGCGTGGCTGCGGGAGCACCTCCACGAGCCGCTCACCCTCGGCGGGCTCGCCGGCCACCTGCACCTGAGCGAGCGCAGCCTCGGGCGAAAATTCCGCCACGCCACCGGGATGGCCGTGTTCGACTGGATCAACCGCGAACGCGTCGCGAGCGCGAAGGTGCTGCTCGAAACCACCGAGCACCGAATCTCCGAAATCGCCGCGATGGTGGGTTTCGGCTCCGCGGAAACGCTGCGCCGTCACTTCGAACGCCAGGTCGGCACCACCGCGGGCAGCTACCGGACCACCTTCCGCGCCGCGCTCACCCCGGGCTGACCGGCCGCTAAGATACGACTGGAATTTCTTCCGACCTCACGGGGGATCGATGGCGAGCGAGCGCGTCGGCGCGAAGGATCGTGCGCTCGCCTACGTCAAGGAGCAGGTGCTGTCCGGCGGGTTTCCGGGCGGCGAGCTGATCAGCGAGGGCGAGGTCGCCGAGGCGCTGGGCATGTCCCGGACGCCGGTGCGCGAGGCGTTCCTGCGGCTGGAAGGTGAGGGGCTGCTGCGGCTGTACCCGCAGCGTGGCGCGCTGGTCGTGCCGGTCTCGCCCGACGAGGTCCGCGCGGTGCTGGAGGCGCGGCTCGTGCTGGAGCAGTTCGCGGCCGGCAAGGTCGCGGCCGCGGGGCCGGAGGTGCGCGAAGCCGTCTTCGCGGGCATGGAAGAGCAGCGGGCCAAGCAGCAGGCGGCGGCCGGCCTCGGCGAGTTCCTCGAGGCCGATCGCGCGTTCCACACCGTGCTGGTCGACGCGGCCGCGAACCCGATCCTCGGCTCGGTGTACGGCTCGCTGCGTGATCGGCAGATGCGGATGGTCGGCGAGTCCACCGTGAACGGCCGCGACGGTGCGCGCGACCGCCTCGACGTGATCCTCGAGGAACACCGGGAAATCGCGGAAGCCGTTCACGTCGGGGACGGCGAACGGGCGTGCGAGGCGGTCCGGGTGCATTTGTCCAGCACCCGCAGGGCCCTGGGTGTCACCGAGGACGCGGGGCTGTAGAAAGCCCGGCCATTGTTCAACCGGGGCTCAACTGTTCCGGAGTTATCGTGGCCGCATGGCAGGTGACGCGGATCTCGCCCGGATCGGATTCCTTCTCTCCGACCGAAACCGTGCCGCGATGCTGTTGCTGCTGCTCGACGGACGGCCGCAGCCGGTTTCGGCGTTGATGGCAGAGGTCGGCATCTCGGCGTCGCTGGCGAGCACCCACCTGCGCAAGCTGAAGGACGGCGGCCTGGTCGTCGTCGAGGTGTCCGGCCGCCAACGGCTCTACCGGCTCGCGAGCCCCGTCGCCGACGCGATCGAGGGCCTGCTGCTGCTCGCGCCGCCGGGGCCGGCGAAGTCGTTGCGGCAGGCGACGCGCGGGCGCAAGCTGCGCGAGGCCAGGGTTTGTTACGACCACCTCGCGGGCAGCGTCGGCGTGGCCATCAACGACGCCTTCCTGGCGAAGGGGTTTCTGGTCGAGGACCACGATTCCTACGGCGTTTCAGCCAAAGGACGCGCCGAACTGGCGGCGCACGGGATCGATGTGGACGGGTTGCGCGGTCACGCCCGGCCGTTGGCCCGGCCGTGCATGGACTGGAGCGAACGCCGCAACCACCTCGCGGGCAGCCTCGGCGCCGCAGTGAAGGGCCGGCTGCTCGAACTGGGCTGGATCGACCTGCTCGAGGCGAGCCGCGCCGTCGACCTCACCGAGGCCGGGCGGCGCGAGCTGCGCGATTGGCTGGGTTTCGACCCGGCGTAAGTGTTGCTGTTCAACGCCAGAACGGAGCGAGATGTTCGATGTCAGCGATGTGACGGTGGTCGCCGTCGACGTTTTCGGGACCACTGTGGACTGGCGCACCGGCGTGATCGACGGCGTGGCCGCGATCGCCGAACACCACGAGGCCGAGTTCGACTGCCCCGCCCTCGTCGACGCGTGGCGCGAGCGCTACCTGCCCGCGGTCGGGCAGATCAACCGCGGCGAGCGCGAATGGGCGAACCTCGACGCCGTGCACCGCGAGGCGCTCGACGAGTGCCTGGAGGTGTTCGGCGTCGGCGGGAAGTTCGGCGCCGAGGCGCGCGAGCGCATGGTCCGGGCCTGGTACGCGCTGCCGCCGTGGCCGGACGCCGTCGAGGGGCTGGCCGAGCTGCGCCGCGACTTCGTGGTGGTCGCGCTGTCCAACGGCGGGTTCGCCCAGCTCGTCCACGTGGTGAAAGGCGCCGGCCTCGGGTTCGACGCGATCCTGTCGGCCGAGAACGTGGGCGCGTACAAGCCGGACTGCCGCGCGTACACCAACGCCGCGAAGCTCCTGGACGTCGAGCCCCGCACCATCCTCATGGTCGCCGCCCACACCTGGGACATCCACGGCGCTCGCGACGCCGGGTTCCGCACGGCCTTCGTCGAGCGACCGGCGGAAAAGGGCCCTGACCGGCCCGCCGACACCGCCGAGACCACGGACTGCGACCTCAACGCGGTGAGCTTCGCCGACCTTGCGGGCCGGCTGCGCGCTGCGGCGAAGGGCGGTGCAGCCGTTCTCTGAATTTCACTATACGGAATATCAATTACACTTGGTGGAAATTTCTGGCCTTCAGGGCTTGTGGGCCGGTAGGCTGAGAGTTAGCGTTGGTCGGGCTACGACTTGTATCTCAGTCATGTTCCAGACCTCCTCCGAGCACCGGGGAAGGTCTGGACGACCTGGTGGAGGTGGCGACGGTGCCGCAGGGCTTGCACGCCGAGTTCGTCGAAGCCGTGGGTGCCGACGCGGTGGTGTCCGACCCGGTCGCCTTGCGGTCCTACGAATGCGACGGGCTGACCGGCTTCCGCGTCGTCCCGTCGCTGGTTCTGGTGCCGCGCACGGCGGAGGCGGTCGCCGCGGCCGTGCGGGTCTGCGCGAAGCACGACGTGCCGTTCGTCGCCCGCGGTGCCGGAAGCGGGTTGTCCGGCGGCGCGCTGCCGGTGGCCGACGGGGTCGTGATCTCGTTGCAGCGCCTGCGGTCTGTCGTCGATATCGACGTGGTGAACCGGCGTGCGATCGTCGAGCCCGGAGTGACCAATGTGGACATCAGCCGGGCGGCGGCGCCGTACGGGCTGTACTTCGCGCCGGACCCGTCGTCGCAGCAGGTGTGCACGATCGGGGGCAACGTCGCGGAGAACTCCGGCGGCGCCCACTGCCTCAAGTACGGCTTCACCGTCCACCACATCCACTCGGCCGAAGTCGTGCTGCCCGACGGCACGACCACGGTCCTCGGCGGCGACAGCCCGCAGCTGGGCGGGTACGACCTGCTGGGCGCGTTCATCGGGTCCGAGGGCACGCTCGGCATCGCCACGCGCATCACCGTGAAACTGCTGGCCAAGCCGGCCGCTGTGAAGACGCTCGTGGCCGACTTCCCGTCCGTCGAGCAGGCGGGCGACACGGTGAGTGCCGTGATCGAGGCCGGGATCGTGCCCGCGGCGGTGGAGATGATGGACGCGCTGGCCATCGAGGCTGTCGAAGCCGCGGTCGACGCCGGTTACTCGCGCGACGCGGCCGCGGCACTAGTGGTGGAGCTCGACGGGCCGCAGGCGGAGGTCGACGCGCAGTTCGCGCAGGTGAAGCAGCTGTGCGAGGAGTTCGGGGCGACGAAGCTGCGGATTCCGGCGAGCGCCGAGGAGCGGGCGCTGGTGTGGAAGGGCCGCAAGGCCGCGTTCGCCGCGGTGGGGCGGATCAGCCCCAACTACTTCGTGCAGGACGGGGTTGTCCCGCGCACCCAGTTGGCGACGGCGTTGACCCGGATTTCCGAGCTGGCCGCCGGGGCCGGGCTGCGCGTGGCGAACGTGTTCCACGCCGGCGACGGGAATCTGCATCCGCTGGTGCTCTACAGCGAGGCCGCCGGTGAGCACGAGCGGGCGGAGGCGCTCTCGCGGGCCATCGCCGAGCTGTGCGTGGACCTGGGCGGGTCGTTGTCCGGGGAGCACGGGATCGGGACGGACAAGGCGTGTTCGATGCCGCGGCAGTTCAGTGAGGACGACCTGGCCACGATGGCGCGGCTGCGGCACGCGTACGACCCCTCGGGGATCTGCAACCCGGGCAAGCTGCTGCCGACGCCGCGGCTGTGCGGGGAACGGCCGGGTGTCTACAAGCCGCATCCCCTCGAAGCCGCCGGCTTGATCGAGCGGATGTGAGCGGCGTGACTCAGGAGACCACGTTCACTCCGTCCACTGTGGAGGAAGTGCGCGCCGCGGTGGCGGACACCCGGGCGAGCCACCCTCGGCTGCTCGTGGCCGGCGCGGGGACCGCCTCGGGCTGGGGCGCGCCTGCCGCGCCGGCCGACGCGGTCATCGACACGACGTCGTTGACCGGGGTGCTGAAGTACGCGCCTTCGGACTTGACGATCGCGGTTCGGGCGGGCACGCCGTTCACGACAGTTCAGGAGACGCTCGCGGAGGGGGGCCAGCGCGTGGCGCTCGACCCGGCCCGGGCCTGGCGGGGTGCCACGATCGGCGGGCTGCTGGCCACGGCGGATGCCGGGCCGTTGCGCACGGCGTTCGGCAGCCTGCGTGACCTGGTCATCGGGACGACCGTCGTCCTGGGTGACGGCACGGTCGCGCGGTCCGGCGGGCACGTGATCAAGAATGTCGCCGGCTACGACCTGGCGAAGCTGTTCCACGGGTCCCTGGGGACGCTCGGGGTCGTCGCCGAAGTCGTGCTGCGGTTGCACCCGCTTCCCCTGGCGGTGCGCACGGTGGCGGTCGAGGCCGACACGGGCGAGGCGTTCGACCTGGCCGGCAAGGTCGTCATGACGGGCTTGGAAGCGTCCGCCCTCGAATGGTCCGGTGGGCAGTTGCTGGTGAAGCTCGAAGGGACGCCGGAGGGCGTCGAGCAGCGCGAACGTGAGCTGTGCCGGCTCGGGGGAACCACAGCCCGCGTGCTCGCGGTCGAGGAGGCGGACGCGGCCTGGGCGGGTGTTGCCGCGAGCGCGGCTGGTGTTCGAGGGACAACAGTTGTGCGAATCGGGACAATGCCGGCCGTCGGCCCGGCTCTGGTGACGAGGATGGTGGCCGCGGGAGCCTCCGTGGCCAGTTCGCTGGCGATCGGCGTCCACACCGTGCAGTTCAACGGCGGTGACCACGACGAACTCCTCGCCCAGTTGCACCAGGAGTTCGGCGCGGCCGTGACCGTGTTGCGCCGCGACGGCCTCTCCGCCGGCCGCGGATGGGGTTCGCCACCGGCGCCGGTGCGCGTGATGCGGGCGATCAAGCGGCAGTTCGACCCGGCCGGACGGTTCGGTGCCGGCCGGTTCTCACCCTGGCTCGAAGACGAGGAGCGTGCGTCATGACGTCGACACTCGGCAGCTCCTTCGACGAGCACCACCCGCCGAAACGGGAGCTTCTCGACGACTGCGTCCACTGTGGATTCTGCCTCCCGACGTGCCCGACGTACGTGGTCACCGGCCAGGAGATGGAATCGCCGCGCGGGCGCATCTACCTGATGGACCTGGCCGGCAAGGGCGAGATCGGCCTGGACGAGACGTTCGGGCACCACATGGACACCTGCCTGGGCTGCCTGGCCTGCACCACCGCGTGTCCCTCGGGAGTGCAGTACGACAAGCTCATCGAGTCGGTCCGCCCCCAGGTCGAGCGCCACGTGCCGCGCGGCTTGTTCGACAAGGTGTTCCGCGCGCTCGTCTTCTCGCTGTTCCCGTATCCGCGCCGGTTGCGGCTCGCGGCGTTCGGCGGTCTGCTCTACACCCGGCTGGGCTTGCGGGCGCTCGTCCACCGGCTGGGCATCCTGAAGCTGCTGCCGCCCCGCCTCAGGGCGCTGGAAGCCTTGCTGCCGCCGGTGACGCTGCGAGCGTTGCTGGCGAAGACGCCGGAACGCACCCTCAAACCGGCCGGGGAGGCGAGGCTGCGGGTGGGACTGCTCGCAGGCTGCGCGAACCGCGTCTTCTTCGGTGACGTCAACGCCGCCACCATCCGTGTGCTCGCCGCCGAAGGCTGCGACGTCTACGTTCCGCAGGACAACCAGTGCTGCGGTGCATTGTCCGTCCACGCGGGACGAGAAGAAGACGGCCGCACCCGCGCCAAGGGGACCGTCGAGATGTTCGAGCGCTACGACCTCGACGTCGTCGTCGCCAATGTGGCCGGCTGCGGGTCCACGCTCAAGGAGTACGGCGACCTCCTCGCGGACGTTCCCGAGTACGCCGAGCGAGCGCGGACCTTCGCCTCGCGGGTGCGGGACATCAACGAACTGATCGCGGACCTCCCCGCGCGCGCCACCCGGCACCCGATGAAGACCAAGGTCGCTTACCACGACGCCTGCCACCTCGCCAACGCCCAAGGAATCCGCCGGCAACCGCGCGAACTGCTGCGCAGTATCCCGGAACTGTCCGTGCACGACATCGCCGAAGCGGAGCTGTGCTGCGGATCGGCCGGGATCTACAACCTGGTCGAACCCGAAACGGCCGAAGAACTCGGCCGCCGCAAGGCGAAGCACCTCGCGGACGTCGAACCCGACGTGGTGGCCACCGCGAACGCCGGATGCCTGCTGCAGATCCGCCGGTTCCTCGACCAGGGGATCCCGGTGGTGCACCCGATCCAGCTGCTCGACGCGTCCATTCGTGACGCAGATCCACTCGATCCACCCCAGACGCGTTCCTGAGCGTCGTTTTTCACAGTTCTTCATAGCTTCGTTTTCCAGCGCCGATTGTCCCGGCGTTGATTCACCGCGTCGTTTTTCAGGAGATTTCACATGAGTACGGTGGGTTTCATCGGCCTGGGCATCATGGGCCTGCCGATGGCCGAGAACCTGGTCAAGGCCGGGTACGACGTCGTCGGCTACAACCGCAGCGCGAAGCGGGTCGATGCGCTGGTCGCCGCGGGTGGCCGTGGTGCGTCGAGCATCGCCGAAGCGGTCAAGGGCTTGGACGTCGTGATCACGATGGTGCCGGACTCGCCGGACGTCGCGGCTGTCGCGATGGGCGAAAACGGCATCTTCGAGAACTCGCACCCCGGTCAGCTGCTCATCGACATGAGCACCATCGAGCCGGCCACCGCCCGCGCGGTCGCCGAAGCCGGCGCGAAAGTGGAGGTGCGCGTTCTCGACGCGCCGGTGTCCGGCGGGGAAGCCGGTGCCGTCGAGGGCGTGCTGTCCATCATGGTCGGTGGCGCCGCCGAGGACTTCGCCGCCGCCAAGCCGGTGCTGGAAGCCGTCGGGCGCACCATCGTGCACGTCGGTCCGCACGGTGCCGGCCAGACCGTCAAAGCCGCCAACCAGCTCATGGTCGCCGGCCACCTGCAGCTCCTCGCCGAAGCGCTCGTGCTCGCCGAGGCGTCCGATGTGGACCCGGTGATCGCCGTGGAGGTGCTCGGCGGCGGGCTCGCCGGCAGCACGGTCCTCGACCGCAAGTCGGAGAACATGCTCAAGCGCGATTTCACACCCGGTTTCCGCCTCTCCTTGCACCACAAGGACATGGGCATCGTCACCGCGGCCGCACGGGAAGCCGGGGTGGCGATCCCGCTCGGCAGTGCGGTCGCCCAGTTGATCGTCTCCCTCGTCGCTCGCGGCGACGGCGGGCTCGACCATTCCGGTCTGTTCAAGCTCACCGAAGAGCTCGCGGGCCGGACCCAGTAGGACAGTCACTTGTCAGGAGTGGACTCATGCCCAGAATGACCGCAGCCGACGCCGCCGTCGCAGTGCTGCGCCGCGAAGGCATCACAACTGCTTTCGGGTTGCCCGGCGCCGCCATCAACCCGTTCTACGCCGCGTTGCGCCGGGACGGAAACGTCGCGCACACGCTGGCCCGTCACGTCGAAGGCGCCTCGCACATGGCCGAGGGCTACACCCGGACCCAGCCGGGGAACATCGGCGTGTGCATCGGCACCTCGGGCCCGGCGGGCACCGACATGATCACCGGCCTGTACTCCGCCAGCGCGGACTCGATCCCGATCCTGTGCATCACCGGCCAGGCGCCGGTGGCCAAGCTGCACAAGGAAGACTTCCAGGCCGTCGACATCTCGGCCATCGCGGCCCCGGTCACCAAGTGGGCCGTGACGGTGATGGAGCCGGCGCAGGTGCCGGGTACGTTCCAGAAGGCGTTCTGGCTCATGCGCACCGGCCGGCCCGGCCCGGTGCTGATCGACCTGCCGATCGACGTGCAGCTGGCCGAGATCGACTTCGATATCGACTCCTACGAACCCCTGCCTGTCGCGAAACCGGCGGCGACGCGAGCGCAGGTCGACCGGGCCCTGGACCTCGTGGGCGCGGCGGAGCGGCCGGTGATCGTGGCCGGCGGCGGAATCATCAACGCCGACGCGGCGCAGCTGCTGGTCGAGTTCGCCGAGCTGACCGGCATTCCCGTGATCCCCACGCTCATGGGCTGGGGCACCATCCCCGACGACCATCCGCTGATGGCCGGCATGGCGGGAATCCAGACGAGCCACCGCGGCGCCAACGCCACCATGCTCGAAGCCGACTGCGTGCTGGGCATCGGCAACCGCTGGGCCAACCGGCACACGGGTGACCTCGACGTCTACCGCGGCGAGCGCACGTTCGTCCACGTCGACATCGAGCCGACGCAGATCGGCCGCGTGTTCGCGCCGCACTACGGGATCGTGTCCGACGCGAAGGCCGCGCTGGAGCAGTTCGTCGCGGTCGCCCGTGAGCGACGCGAGGCCGGGACCCTGCCGGATCGTTCGGCGTGGGCCGGGGATTGCGCGCGCCGCAAGTCCACGATGGAACGCAAGACGCACTTCGACGAGGTGCCGATCAAACCGCAGCGTGTCTACGAAGAGATGAACCAGGTGTTCGGGAAGGAGACCCGGTACGTCTCGGCCATCGGGCTTTCGCAGATTGCCGCGGCGCAGTTCCTGCACGTGTACCGGCCGAGGCACTGGATCAACTGTGGGCAGGCCGGACCGCTCGGGTGGACGGTCCCGGCGGCGCTGGGCGTGGCCACCGCCGACCCCGACGCCGAGGTCGTGGCAATCAGCGGGGACTACGACTTCCAGTTCATGCTCGAGGAGCTGGCCGTCGGCGCGCAGTTCAACCGCCCGTACGTCCACGTCCTGGTCAACAACTCCTACCTCGGCCTGATCCGGCAGGCGCAGCGGGCGTTCGACATGGACTACTGCGTGCAGCTGGGGTTCGAGAACGTCAACTCGCCCGAGACAGCCGGGTACGGCGTGGATCACGTCAAGGTGGCCGAAGGCCTGGGCTGCAAGGCCATTCGCGTGCGCCGGCCCGAGGATTTGAGGGCGGGCTTCGAGAAGGCGCGGCAGCTGGCAGCCGAGTACCGCGTGCCGGTGATCGTCGAGGTGATCCTGGAGCGGGTCACGAACATCTCGATGGGCGCGGATCTCGCGGGTGTGAACGAGTTCGAGCCGCTGGCCGAACGCCCGGAAGACGCGCCGACCGCGCTCACGCACTGACGCGTCCGAAGTGGAGGGTTCCGGTGCCGTAAGGAATCGGAAACTACTGCCGCGCCTTCGTCGGCGATTAGCCTGGTTTCCATCAGCCCGGCCAAGACGAAGGAAACATGCATGGTGAAACGCGTGGTGGCCGGCGGTCTCGCGGCCGTGGTCGCGGTCGGGCTCGCAGCTTGTTCGCCGGACGAGCCCGCCGCGCCCGCGGCCCCGGGGTCCCGCGCGGTGTACGTCACCAACTGGGCCTCCGACACCATCGCCGAGTTCGGGCTCGACGACGACGGTTCGCTGAAGGCACCGGCAATTTCACTGCCGGTGGGCAAAGGCGACACCCACCCGCAGGCGTCGATCCGCTCGCCCGACGGAAAATGGCTCTACGTCGGCAACTGGGGCACGCGCGACGTCACTCCTTTCCGGATCGAAGCCGACGGGCGCCTGACCGCGTTTCCCGCCGCGCACGGTCCGGCGCCGGAGCCCGTGACGCCGTCCGGCATCGCGCTGAGCCCGGACGGCAAGAACCTCTACACGGCCAACTTCAGCAACGGCGGTGACGGAACCGTTTCGCACTACCGCGTTTCGGCCGACGGACTGCCGCACGGCGTTGCGACGATCCCCGCTCACGGACGGGGCACGACGGCGCTGGCGGTCTCACCCGACGGCCGCACACTCGTCACGGCCAACAGCGCTTCGGGTGACGTCTCGACGTTCACCATCGCCGGCGACGGCAGCCTCACTTGGGTGACGACCATCGCCACGGGCAAGGGAGCGTTCTTCGCCGCCATCACCCCGGACAGCTCGCACGTGCTCGTCACCAATTCGCTGGCCGACAGCATCAGCTTCCTCAACCTGGGCGCGGACTCACGGCCTGCGTTGGTCAGTACCGTGCCCAACCCGGCCGACGAGCCCCGCGGCATCGTCCTGACCGCCAAGGGCGACCGCGCCTACATCGCGAATTTCGCGAACGGCACCGGCCCCGGCCACATCACGACGTTCAGGGTGACCGCCACCGGCCTCAGCCAGGCGGGCCCGGCAGTGCCGACCGGCGGCAACGGCGCCGAGGGCATCGCCTTGTCCCACGACGGCCGTACCCTCTACAACGCGAACTTCAACACCGACGGCGACGGCAGCGTCACGAGCTACGCGCTGGCCGCCGACGGCTCGGTGGGCGGCCCGCGACCGCCGGTGCTCACGGGTGGCCGTCAGCCCGACCTGACGAGTATCACCCTGCCGACGAGCTGACCGGGCCGGCCCCGGATGCCGCTTCCAGGGCCGGCACCGGTCACCTGCCTTCGAATCTGACGTAGTTCTGCGTCCGGGCGGTGACGCGCAAGTCGTTCGAGGTCAGCCAGCCGGTGTCCCGGTCGGCTTGTGGTGCCGTGGGGCCGACGCGCTGCGACGTTTGCGTGGCCGACAGGTAGCGGCCGTGGTTCTTGGAGTCCGGATTGGACACGTCGGCGGAATAGGCTGCCAGGTGCTCGGGATCGCGGCCGGCGAGGTAGACGCGGCCGGACACGGTGGTGGCCGGTCCGACGTTCGTGCCTGCGGACACGGGGGTCACGACCTCCGACGCAACCGGATCACGGGTGGTGGTGGCGGACGCGCTCGGCGCCGCACCCAGCGGCAGGGTCAGGGTGAGTGCCGCACTCAGCGGACTGATCGTGCGGCGAGCCCAAGCCGCACCACGCTGTCTTCGTAGCCACTCGATCGTGGCCACGACGGCACTTTCACCGCTGCGGTAAGGAAGTCGAAAGATCTCAGGTGAGCATGTGCATCCCGCCGAAGAACGCGACGGCGAGGACGCCCACGGCGAACCCGACGAACAGCGCCGCCCCGAGGCCGGGCCGCAGTCGCGTGCCCGCGTAGGCCAGGCCCAGCGTGAGGATGAGCCACGAGCCGATGAGGGCCACGCCGCTCATCATGGACTCGGCGAAGATGGCGGCGACTCGCGCGCCGGCCGCGACGAACAGGGCGAACCCCGCCGCCGCGGCCGGAATGATCCAGGACTTGCGGCTAAGGTGCGGCGTGGGGGTGGTTTCCGGTGACCTTTGCATGACAACGCTCCTTGGCTGGATGACCACTGTTCGTAGTGTGCCCCGCGTCACCGTGAAGATCCCTTACCGTCGGCTAACGCCGCGTCTGCCTAGTGCTCGCGCAGGTAGCGGATCATGCCGATCACGTCCTCGGGCACGAGCCGCCCGATCGCGCCGCTGGAGTAGACACTCACCAGAACCTTGCCCGCCGGGTCGAGCAGGAAGCCCGTGGACTGGACGTAGAGCGGGTCCTCATTCAAGAACGCTCCGGTCGCGTCGTGGAGCGTGCGGGCGTCGGCACTGTGGCCGACCGGGAAGGTGATCTTGTGCTTGGCCGTCAGGTCCTTTGTGGTCGCTTCATCGTCCACTGACAGCGCGACGACCTTGACGTCGAGCTCCGCCAACGTGTCGGCGGCACGCTGGAACGCCCGCAGCTGGGCGTTGCAGTACGGGCACCAGCTGCCGCGGTAGAACAGCACCACGGCGAAGTGCCCGGCCAGCTCGGCGGGCAGCGGGCGGACGGTGCCGTCAACAGTGGTCAGCGACAGGTCAGGGAAGGTGTCTCCGGGGTGGAGCAGGGGCATGACGAGACCCTTTCTGGTGGGGTTTCCGGCTTCGAGAACAGCCACGGCGCGGCTTTCGTCTCCCGCCGACGTTGGCGACAGGCGCTGCACATTGATTTGCGTCGCGCGGCCGCCGGTTCTTACCCGGTTCGGCCGAGATTTCCCGGGGGGTAATGTCGGCGGACGTGGATCCGGAGTCAGCCGAGTGGGTGCGCGCGCTGTCCGACGGCGCGCCGGCGCGCGATGCGGCGGTCGCGCGGCTGCACGGCAGCCTGTTGCGGATCGCGCGCGCCGAGTGCGGGCGCCGCGGGGCCGGCGGCGATGTCGATGATCTCGCCCAGCAGGCGGCGACTGACGCGGTCGTGGCGGTGCTCGCCAAGCTGGGGGAGTTCCGCGGGGAGAGCCGGTTCACCACGTGGGCGTACAAGTTCGTGGTGTTCGAGGTGTCCGCGACGCTCGGCCGCCACTTCCGGCGCCCGTCGCCGGAGGGCTGGGACGTCGAGGACTGGACCGCGTTCCCGGACCGGTTCGGGCTCGTGCCCGAGCAGCAGGCGGAATGGCAGGACCTGGTGCTCGGCCTGCGCAAAGCCGTGCACGAGGTGCTGAGCGAGCGGCAGCGGCGGGTGTTCGTGGCGCTGGTGCTCAACGCGGTTCCGCTCGACGCGCTCGTGGCCGAGCTCGCCACCAATCGCAACGCGATCTACAAAACCCTCTTCGACGCCCGGCGCAAGCTGCGCGCGCGGCTCGTCGCCGAGGGCTACCTGGACGAGCCGGGAGGGCGAGCGTGAGCGACCTGAGTGCGTTGGAGCGTTTCCTCGACACCGACCCGCGCGACGGCGGGTGCGCGGAGGCGATGGAGCTGCTGCACGTCTACGCCGAGCTGCTCCAGCGAGGCGAGGACGCGGCCAGGTTCCACCCGCGCATCGCCGCGCACCTGCGTTCGTGCGGTCCGTGCGAGGAAGACCTCGAGGGCTTGCTCCTGGCCATTGAGGACGGTGCCGGTTAGGGGTTCGTAATGATCGAGGTGGCCCTTGAGTGGGTAGCTTCGGGGACGTGATGTTCCGACGTTGTGCCCTTGCTGCCTGCGCGTTGCTCCTCGCCGCCTGCAGCGCTGCTCCGGCCGCTCCGGCCGCGCCGCCGTTCGTGTTTCCTCAGGCCTCGGCCGGCGTCGCGACGTGGACACCGTGGCCTTCGGCGTTGCATGACGCCCGGCATTCGGGCGCCTCGGCGGAGTCCGGACCGACGCACGGCACCATCCGCTGGCAACGCCGTCTCGAAGGCGCCACGACCCCGGGCCCGGTGGTCGGCGCGGACGGCACTGTCTACCTCGCGTCGAACGGTGGCGTTCTCCACGCCCTCGACCCGGCCGACGGGCACGACAAGTGGACCTATGACACGAAGAACCCCGTGGGCGGCGACCTGTCGATCTCACCCCTAGTCCTCCGTGACGGCACGATCCTCGTGCCCAGCGGTGAGGATCTGATCGCGTTGTCCCCGACCGGCCGGCCACTGTGGACGAAGACGTTTTCTTCCAGGGTGACGTCCCCGGTCTCCTTCGACGGGAGCCGGGTCTACGTCGGGACCGGCGACGGCGCGGTGTCCGCAGTGGACACCACGGCCGGCCACGTAATCTGGACCGTCGACACCGGAACGACTTCCTACGGCTCGGTGGTCACCGACGGCCACGGACGCGTCTACACCACGGCCGACTCGTCGTTGATCGCCCTCGACGACCAGGGCACCTCCGCCCGCGTCGCGTGGCGTGTGGACCCCCACGACGACATCACCGAGGTCTCCGCGGGCCTCGCCCCGGACGGCACCGTGCTGCTGGGCACCAACGGCCTCGCAGAATGGGCTTACCACCCGGACGGGAAACTCGCCTGGCAGGCGCCGCGGGTGATCACGTACTCCTCACCCGTGGTCACCGCCACCGGCCTGGCCTACGTCGCCGACCACAGTGGACAGGTCCACGTCTTCGACGTCCACACCGGACACGAGACCACCCACTACGGCCCCATCGGCGCCCAAATCTGGAGCTCGACCATTGTCGACCGCACCTACCACCTCTATTTCGGCGGCGAGAACGGCCACGCCTACGGCTACAACCCCGACGGCACTCGGCTGTTCGACATCGACCTCGGTGGCAAAGTGGACAGCTACCCGGCCCTCACGGGAGACGGCGCGCTGGTGATCGGCAGCCGCAACGGACTGGTCACCGCCATCGACTGAGTCAAAACGGCTCAGGCCGGATACCGGAGCTCGATCTCGGCCAGCTTGCGGTCCACGACCTGTTGCGCCGCCGTCCTGGGGGAGACCGCGTGGGTCTGCGACCGGGCGAGCAGGTCGGTGACGATGCGGTCCATCGCCTCGCGGACCTTGGCTTCGGCCTGCCGCGCGTCCGCGTCGAGGTCGCCGAACAGGGTCCACCACCACCAGGCGTTGGTGGCCGAGTTGGCCGCGAAATCGGGGATCACGGTGACGCCGCGGGCAGCGAGTGCGGTCTCGGCCCCAGTCGTGGTCGGCATGTTGGCCGCCTCGACGACGACGCTCGCGGTGACGCGGTGTTGGTTCGTCTCATCGAGGCAGTAGGAAACCGCTGCCGGGACAAGGACGTCGCACTCGACGTCGAGCCAGGAGCCCGGCGGGAGCTCGCGGTCGGCCGGGCGCAGTCGAGTGCGGTCCAGGCCGCCCAACGGATCGCGGGTGAGCAGGAGACGCTCGACGTCGAGACCCTCGGGATTCGCCACAACGCCGTCGGCGTCGGCGATACCCACGACGAGGACGCCGGCCCGCGCCAGATAGCGCGCGGTCGCCCCGCCCATCGAACCGAAGCCCTGTACGACCGCGCGCCTGGGCGCCGAAGACAGCCCGAGCCGGTCCATCGCCGTGAGCGCGGCCTGCGCGACGCCCAGCCCGCCGACGAGCTCGGGCAACGCGACTCCGTCGACGTCGATCGAAAACGCCTTCGCCAGCCGGGCGCGCGCCTCGTCGGCGTTGTCCAGCAAGGGATAGACAGCCTGCACGGAACTGTCCATGCCGAGCTCCGCCACGACCTCGTCGATCGTCTCCTGCCGGACGCCCAGGTCCTCCCCGGTGGCCCAGTGCCGTTCGACGATCGCGCGCACCGCCGCCAGGAACCGGGTGAGCACGCCGCGGGCCTCGGGGTCGTGCGGACTGCAGTCGAGGCCGCCCTTGGCGCCGCCGAGCGGGATGTAGCGAGTGCCGGGTTCGTAGTGCAGCGCTTCCTTGCGGGTCATGCCCGCCGCGAGGCCACCTATCTCGTCGAGCGTGCAACCTTCGCGCATGCGCAACCCGCCGCTCGCGACGCCGCGGACCAGGCGGTCGACGACCACGAACCCGCGCCGGCCTGTCTCGGCGTCGGTCCAGGTGATCGAGAGATGTGGCTCTCGCGCTGTCATGCGTGCCCCGTTCGTCTTCGCCCGCTACTGAATCACGATGCAGTAGCGGGCGAACGATTTGTCAACAGGCCGGCGAGTCGGCGAGACCCAGCTCGTGCACGACGTGCCGACGCGCCCACTCCTGCATCCGTTCCCGGTTCTGCACCCCGCCGTGCACCAGTGCCTGCACGGCAAGGCCGTCGAGGAACGCGGTGATCCGCCACGCCGCGCCACGCGGGTCGGGCGCGGTGAACTCGCCGGCGTGCACGCCGTCCTGGATGATCGTGACGAGGGCTTCCTTCCAGCGCAGGTCCAGCTCGCGGCCGACCTGCCGGAGCTCGGGTTCGCGCAGTGCTGCCGACCAGCCCTCGATCCACAGGCGCCAGCCCTTCGCCTGCCCGGTCGGCGCGTACCAGTCCAGCGCGGTGTGCAGGCGTTCGGACGCGGTGACCACGCCTTCGGTGAGTTGCGCCAGCGTTTCGAGATCGCGTTGCGCGGCCCAGGTGAAGGCCTCCGCGATCAGCGCTTCCTTGTTCTTGAAGTGGTAGAGCACGAGCGATGTGCTCACCGACAGGTCGGCCGCGACGTCGGCCATCCGCACGGCGTGGATCCCGGCCTGCTCGATGTGGCGAACGGTGGCGCGCAAGATCTCGTCCCGGCGCACGGTGGTGTCTTTCCGGCTACGGCTCACGGGGGCGAGCTTATCCTGAACGACGAATCAGTAGTGACTCACAGGACACCCGCGCGGAGCGCGAAGGCCACCGCCTGCGTGCGGTTGCGGAGGTTGAACCGGCCGATGATCGAGGCCAGATCCTTTTTCACCGTGCTCTCCGAGTAGACCAGGGTTTTGGCGATCTCGCGCGTCTCGACGCCTTCGGCGAGCATGCGGAGGATCTCGACCTCGCGGGTGGACAGTCCGGGGCCGGTGTAACCCAGGGGTTCCAGGACGTTGCGTTGCAGGCCGCGGATTTGGGCGACGAGGTTGCCGAGCAGACGGGGCGACAGGACGGCGGAGCCGTTGGCGCTCGAGAGGACCGCGTCGGAGAGGTCGGCGCCGGTCGCGGTGGTGCGGTCGAGGACGGCGACGACGCCGTGGCTGACGAGGGAGAGCAGGGAGTGCTCCCGCACGTCGGCGGTGAGCAGGACGATGGGGGCGGCGAGGACGGCCGCGGCATGGACGCGGCGCATCGTGGCCGTGGAGAAGCGGTCGTCGACGACGACGGTGACGTCGGGGGGCGGCTCGTCGCCCGACGTGCGCGGAGCTTCGACGCCCAGGAGCTTGCGGATGGCTTCGGTCGTCAGCGGGTCGGGGCCGAAGACCGTGACCGCGACTTCGGTGAGCGACCGGCGCGGCCTGGCCGCGACGGGTGAACCGGACGTCACGACGAATCCCTCCTCCGGTGCCGTTCTCCCACTGAAGATACTGAGCGATTTCGCCGGAAACCGGTTTCGCAAGAGTTCGGTCACATGAGAAATCCGGTGGTCGAACCAAGACGAGGCGAATGGTTCCTCAGCGCTGGAGGGCGTGCGCCGCGAGAACGTGGGCGACGGCTTCGGTGACCTGGCGCGCGAAGGGGATGTTGAGCCACTCGTCGGGCACGTGCATGTTCGACTCGGCGCCGACCGCGCCCGTGACGAGGAAAGCCGCGTCCGGGTAGGCCTGGCCGAGCATCTGCATGAACGGGATCCCGCCGCCCAGACCCATGAACTGGTGTGGGGCTTCGAAAACCCCGGATTCGAGGGCGGCCGACAACCACGCCGGCGGCTCGGGCGCGCACCAGCCGTCCTGGGCCATCACGTCGGTGAGGGTCGCCGAAGCCCCGAACGGCACGTCGGTGGTGGTCACCCGTTCCAGCGCGGCCGCCGCGTCGGCCGCGTTGACGGTGGGCGGCAGGCGGAAGCTGAGCCGCAGTGACGTCGAGGCTCGCAGGACCGCGCCGGCTTCGGCCACGTCCGGCAGGCCGGCCGCGCCGGTGACCGACAACGTCGGGCGCCAGGTGTTGTTGAGGATGCGCTCGGCCTCGTCGTCGTCGGCGGGCCGGCCGCCTACGACGAGGGACAGCGGGCGCAGTGTCGACAGTGGACGCAGCTCGGCCAGCCGCTGCGCGTCCGCCACGCGTTCGGGCGGGATCGGCGCGTTCAGTTCCGGCAGCAGGATCCGGCCGGTGGCGGGATCTTCGAGCCGGTCGAGCAACAGCCGCAGGATGCGGAACGAGCTGGCGACGACACCGCTGGCGATCCCGGAGTGCACGGCTTCTTGAAGCACGGCGACGGTGAGCGTGGCCTGGAGGATCCCGCGTAGGCTCCGCGTGAACCACAGCCGTTCGAAGTCACCGCCGCCGGAGTCCAAACAGGTCACGAGACTGACGCGGCCGAGCCAGTCCGCCAGGTGGTCGAGGTAGTCCGGCAGGCCGGGGCTGCCCGACTCCTCGCCCGCCTCCAGCACGAGAACCACGCGGCAGTGCTCGCCGCCGGCGGCCCGGACCGCGGTGACGGCGGTGAGGGCCGCGTAGGCTGCTAACCGTCGTCTACCGCGCCGCGCCCGTAGAGCCGGTCACCGCGCACCACCGGTTGCCACGGGCCGAGTCCTTCGGACCAGCCGTCGAACGGTGGCTGCTTGTCGAGGTGCCCGTAGAGCAGGGCCGTGCCCTCGCCCGACGCTCCCGGCGTGGCGGGAATTTCCGCCAACAGCAGTGGTGGCACGCCGTCGAGCTCCACGACGTCGACAGTGCTGCCCGCCGGCGCGTTCGCCTCGATCCAGCCGCGGACGTGCTCGACCGCGCGGCGCAGGTGGCCGCGTTCGCGCCATTGCGCGTCGTACGCGGGGGAGACCGCGGGGATCGCCACGAACTCCGCGAGGCTCGGCAGAACCCGCTCCGCCCAAGCGGCCTCGACGTGGGCTCGCACCTGTTCGATTTCCACCAGTCCGCCTCACTTCTTGGTGACTACCCGATCATCGAATCACAAGACGCCGGCGCGCAGGGCGAACGCGACGGCCTGGACGCGGTTGCGGAGCTTGTAGCGGGTGGTGAGGCTGTGCAGGACGTGCTTGATCGTGCTCTCCGAATACGTCAGCTTGCGGGCGATCTCGGCGGTTTCCGCTCCGTCGGCCAGGAGCCGCAGCACCTCGACCTCACGCTCGGTGAGGCCGGCGCTGTTCACGCCCAGGGGCCCGAGCGTTTCGCGTTGCATCCGCCGCACCAGGCCGATGAGAGTCCCGAGCAGGTCCTGCGGCATCACGCTGTGCTGGTGCGCGGCGGCCGACACCGCGGCCGCGAGCTCGGCGCCGTCGGCCGATTTGCTGTCCACGATGGCCACGACGCCGTGCTCGATCAACGTGAGCAGCGCGGCTTCCTCGACGCCGGCGGTGAGCAGCACGACCGGGACACCCGAGGACTGCAGGGCCCGCAGCTGCGCCACGGTCGCCGCGTTTACATGCGGTGTCGAGAAGACGAGGACGTCGGGACGCGAGCCCGGGCGCGTCCGCACGAGGCCGGTGTGGCTTTCGAGGACCAGCCGCAGGCCCGTGGCGCTGAGGGTGTCCGTGGCCTCCACGCGGACCGAAACCTGCTGGGCGACCCGCGGCCGGAGCGCGACGGGGTGGGATCCCGGGACGGGGGGCCAGGGCCGGACCGCAACGTGTTCCATGGTGCTCTTTCCTTGCCTGTCTCGTCATCCGGAGTCGGTGCGGGGACGCGGGCGTGCTCCTGGTGCTCCTCCAGCATGCCTCGGGCGCGTGGGCGCGGCATTGACGAAAGCTTTATCGCACACGGCGATCGCTCGCGCACGGTCGGTGTCATTCGTTCTTCGGTGGCCGAGCCTCGAAAAGAATCATGCGACGAATACCGTCGCGGTGGCCGGGGACGATCTACGCTCGTCCGGCGGACAGCAGTGAACCGCAACTCGTCCGCCGGCGAAAGGTGTGGCACCGAGATGGCCGAAGTGGACCCCGAGGTCGAATACACCGTCACCCACCAGTGGGTGCGGCGGCTGCCGGACGAATCCGCACGCATCGGCGTCAGCGACTTCGCGCAGGAGGAGCTGGGCGACATCATCTCCGTGTCCCTGCCGTCGGTGGGCGCCGAGGTCGTGGCGGGCGAGCCGTTCGGCGAGGTCGAGTCGACGAAGAGCGTGGCCGAGGTCTACGCGCCGGTGTCCGGTGTGGTCACCGCGGTCAACGGCCTGCTCGCCGACAGCCCGGAGGTCGTCAACGACGATCCGTACGGCGACGGCTGGCTCGTCACCGTCGACGTGCAGGCCGGGGAGTCGAAGCTGTTGGGCGCGCAGGACTACCGGACCTTGACCGAGCGCTGAACCAGCCGGGCGAGGCAGGCGTAGGTCGCTTCGACCAGCGCCATCTTGCGGGGGTCATCGCGCGGGTGGGAGCCCATCCGGTTCATCACGTATCCGAAGCCGACGCCGCTCTCCGGGTCGGCGAACCCCGTCGAGCCGCCGAACCCGTCGTGGCCGAAGCCGCGGGGGTTGGGGCCGAAGCTGAACTGGTCGCTGCCGAGGGTGAAGCCGAGGCCGAACTCGTTGTCCAGCCCCATGACCAGGTCGCGGCAGCGGCCCTGGCCGGTGCGGCCGAGCTCGATGGTCTCGTGCCGCAGCAGCCGTTCCGAACCGTCGGCGAGGGCGCCGTAGATCGTGGCGAGGCCGTGGGCGGTGCCGTGCCCGTTCGCCGCCGGCACCTCGGCGACGCGCCAGCGGGTGAGGTTCGCCGTGCGGCCAAGGGGAAGCGGGTTGGCGAGCGCCGCCAGCGTCGCGCGGTCCGGCGCGACCGTCCGGTTCGGACCGGCGCCCGGCTCGACCATCGTGGAGCAGCGCGTGAGATCGTCGCGGCTCACTCCGATGTGGACGTCCACATTGAGTGGTAACGCCACGTTGGCGCGGAAGAACTCGCCGACGGTCTGCCCGGTGATCCGGCGGATCACCTCGCCCACGAGGAAACCGTAGGACAGCGCGTGATATCCGCTGGCCGAACCGGGCTCGAACAACGGTTCCTGCGCGGACAGGAGCAGGGTCATCTTCGTCCAGTCGAGCAGGTCGTCGATCTGGAGCGGGTGCTCGGGCGCGACCCCGGTGACCCCGGAGCGGTGCGAAAGCAGCCACCGGACGGGGATGCCGGCCTTGCCCGCGGCGGCGAACTCGGGCCAGTAGCGGGCGACCGGCGCGTCGAGGTCGAGGTCGCCGCTTTCCACGAGCTGCAAGGCGCACAGCGCGACCAGGCCCTTGGTGCTCGACCACAAGTTGGTCAGCGTCGGGCGCAGCCACGGAGCCCGGCGCTCCTCGTCCGCCCAGCCACCCCACAGGTCCACGACGGTCCGGCCGCGCACCACGACGGTGACGGCCGCGCCCAGCTCGTTCCGCTCGGCGAAGTTCTGCCGGAAAACCTGGGCCACCGGCTCGAAGCCTTCGGCGGTCTCACCGTGGACGGGTGCGGGGGACGAGAGCGGCATCGGGCTTTCCTTAGGTCGAGGCGAGATCGCCGGATGCGCTGGTGGCGGCCCGGCGAAGCCGATTCTCCCCGGCCGTGCGGCGGGAAAACACGGAGTTGGCCGGAAGGCGGGAAACGTCGCCCGCGCGATCACGGGATCTTCCGCAGGAGTTCGTCGAGTGCGCGCCGGGCCTGCTGCCCGTCGTGCTCGCGGTGTTGCTGGTGGTAGAGCTCCACCGCTTGGCGCAGGCTCTTCACCGCGAGGTCGTGGCGGCCCAGCTGCTCGTAGGCCGCGCCGAGCGTGAGCAGGGTGTCCGGAATGGAGAACATCTCGTCCCCGAACAGCGCCAGCGCCTCCTCGAGGAAGGCAATGGCCCCGCCGAGGTTCCCGAGACCGAGGTGGATGGTCCCGAGAGTGTCCAAAAGGGCCGGACGGATGTTGTTCATGTGGGCCTCGTCGGCCAGCGCGAGAGTCTTTTCCGAGATTTCCAGCGCTCTCTCGTACTGGCGCTCCAGCTGCAAGGCCCAGGCCAGGTGGTTGCCGACCCATGCCCGGATCGCCGGCGGCAGCTCGGCGGCAAGGCGCCACGCGTCCGTGCTCAGCTCGACGGCCTCGGCGGTCCGCTGCGCCCGCACGGAGATCTCGGACCACGCGTTGAGGCTGAGCACGCGCTGCGACACGTCCTTGAGTTCCTCGGCGATCCTCAGCGCCACCTCGACGTGCTGGACGGCTTCCTCGTGCCGGCCGGTGCGGGTGAGGGCCTGCGCGATCACGCGGTGGGCCAGGCATTCGGAGCTGCGTTCCTCGAGGATCTGGGCGGCGGCCAGCCCGTCGCGCCAGACGCCGATGGCGTGGTGAGCGTCGCCCTGGGTGGCGTAGAGCGAACTGCTTCCCCACGCCAGCTGCCACACGATTCTGTGCCACTCGCGCTCTTTCGCCACCGACCGGACGGCGCCGATGTTCTCGGCCTCCGTGTTCACCCACCGCTTGGCTTCGGTGCTGTCGCGCAGCGGCACGGGCGTGCACCCTGCGGGCAGCGGCACGGGGGTGATGGGCGGACGTCCGGCGTCGGCGAGGGTGACCGCGTGAATCAAGGTGTGGAGGTAAAAGCACGTGAGACGATGGAGCGCGGACGTGATTTGTTCGTTGTCACGCGAAAGCTGTCCGAGTTCTCGCGCGTACGCACGCACCAGGTCGTGGAGGCGGAAGCGGCCCGGATCGTGTTGCTGAACCAACGAAGCGCGTTCGAGAACTCGCAGCGCGGTCCGCGTCGCCGCATAGGTCTTGCCCGCGAGTGACGCGGCGGCGTCGAGCGAGATGTCCGGGCCGGGGACGAGACCGAGGAGCGTGAACAGTTCCGCGGGCTCGCCCGCCAGCGCCGCCAGCGACGTCCGCAGCACGGCCCGGATGCTGAGGTCGGTGCCGATCTCCAGCGCGTTGAGGGTGGAGCCGGAGTCGACGAGCTCGTCGGCCAGCGCGGTGAGTGCGAACTCGGGGTGCTCCTGAGCCCGGCCGACGACGATGCTGAGCGCGAGCGGCAGGCCTCCGCACGCGTCGGCGAGCCGAGTGACGGCGGCGGGTTCCGCCGCTGTTCGCGACGGGCCCAGCCGCGAGACGAGCAGCTGCCGGGCCGCGGCGCCGTCGAGGACGTCGAGGGAGATGAGGTCCGCGTGGTGGCTCGAGACCAAAGTGGTCAGCCGGTTGCGGCTCGTGACCACGACCGGGCACTGCGGACTGCCCGGCAGCAGCGGCGTGACCTGGTCGGCGTCGAGCGCGTTGTCGATGACCACCAACAGGCGTTTGTCAGCCACCAGGCTGCGGTAAAGACCGCTCATCGCGGCGAGGTCCTGCGGGACGGCCGCCGGCTTCACCCCGAGCGCGGAGAGGAACGCGCGCACCGCGGTCTCCGGTGGCACCCGGTCCCCGGACGGCGCGAACCCACGCAGATCCACGAACAGCTGCCCGTCGGGGTACCGGCCGGCGTGGTCGTGCGCCCAGCGCAGCGCGAGACAGGTCTTGCCGACCCCGCCGGGGCCGACTATCACCGACACCGGAGCGTCCGCCAGCGCTTCGAGCTCCCGGTCCCGCCCGGTGAACGCGCGGGGCGGCGCGGGCAGCTGCCGCGGAACCGGCGGTGGCAGGCCGGGATCGTCGTCGGCGGAGCCGGGACGCGAGGGGCGATCGTCCACAGTGGCCTCGTCACGCAGGATCGAATGGTACACGGACCTCAGCGCGGGCCCGGGATCGACCCCGAGCTCCTCGGCTAGCAGCGTCTTCACCTTCTGGAAGTGCCGCAGCGCGTCGGCCTGGCGGCCGGTGCGGTGCAACGCGATCATGAGCTGGCCGGCGAGCCGTTCGTCGTACGGGTGGTGCTCGGCCCGGCTGGTGAGCGTCGGCAGCACCTGCGCGTGGCGGCCGAGTTCGAGCTGCAGGTCCGTTCTGGCCAGCAGTACTTCCTCGCGTTCGGCCCGCAACGCCGTGCGGAACTCCCGCAGCCACGGGCTGTCCAGCCCCGCGAACGGTTCGCCCCGCCACAGGTCCAGCGCTTCGTCGTATAACCCGACCTTCTCCTCGGCGTCCTCCGTGCGGCGGGCGAGGCAGACCAGCCGCCGGAACCGGTGCACGTCGATGTGGTCGGGCTCGACGTCGAGAACATAACCGTGGCCCCGGCGCACGATCTGGTGCTCACCCGCCAGCGCCGTGCGCAGCCGGGTGAAGTAGCTGTGCACCATGCCCCGCGCGCTGCCCGGTGCTTCGTCGCCCCACACGCGGACCACGAGGTCGTCGAGCGAGACCGGCTGTCCGGCTTCGAGCAGCAGCGACACCAGGATGCCGCGCGGCCCCGCCGGACCGATCGGCTGGGGCTCCTCGCCCCGGACCACCTCGACGTTGCCCAGGAGCCGGAAGCCGAGAGACATCTGAGACCACCTCTGACCCGCTCCGCGCGAACATTCGCCACATCTTAAGCACGGCCGCCGAATGTCTCACCCGACAGGTAACCGCGTCCCGCATTGTAGTTCCGCGCCGCCGACGAATTCGGATCCGGAATCTTTGTCATTCGATTAAGGAATGGGCCGCGTCATGCCGCACGTGTTCGGTCGCGGCGGCTACATTCGCCAGGACGCCTCACGAAAGGAGCCGCGACATGGCCGCAGGAGCCCGGACCGTGGGCTTCACCGGCATCTGCCTGGGGTATTTCGCGATCATCCTCGACGGCAGCGTGCTCAACATCGCGGTGCCCGCATTGCGCGACGACCTCAAGACGTCCCTGGCCTCGGTCCAGTGGGTGATCAACGCGTACACGCTCTGCCTCGCCGCGCTGCTGCTCACGGCGGGAGCCCTGGGTGACCGCTGGGGCCTGCGCCGGTGTTTCCTCTGGGGCACCACGATCTTCACCGCCGCCTCGCTGGCCTGCTCGCTCGCGCCGTCGGTGCACGTCCTCATCGCGGCCCGTGTGGTCCAGGGCGTGGGTGCGGCGGCGCTGCTGCCGGCGACGCTCGCGCTGATCCGCACGCTGTTCTCCGACGACGGCGAACGCGCCCGCGCCACGGCCATCTGGGTGTCCACCGGCGCGATCTCCACCGCGGTGGGACCGATGGTGGGCGGGCTGCTGATCGACGCGTTCGGCTGGCGCAGCATCTTCCTGATCAACCTGCCCATCGGCGTCGCCGCGATCCTGCTCGCCCGGGCCGGGATCACGGAGGCGCCGCGGCACGAGCGCAAGGTCGACCACGCCGGGCAGCTCACGGCCGTGGCCGCGCTGGGGCTGATCACCGCGGGCGTGATCGTGAGCGGCAGCGCCGGCTGGAGCTCCCCGCTCAGCCTCGGCCTGCTGGCCGGCGGCCTCCTGTCCGCCGCCGCGTTCTGGCTGGTCGAACGTCGTGTCGCGCAGCCGATGCTGCCGAGAGGATTCTTCTCGGTCCGGGTGCGCTCGGTCGCGGTGGCGAGCGCGGCGTTCATGGGGTTCCTCTTCTACGGCACGCTTTTCGTGATGTCGCTGTACTTCCAGCAGGTCCGCGGGTGGTCGGCGGGCGAGGCCGGGATCGCGCTCCTGCCGCTCACGGTCGGGTCGACGATCGGCTCGCTCGTGCTTTACCGGCCGCTGTCCCGGCGGTTCGGCAACCCCGTGGCGCTGCTGACCGGCTTCGCCTGCTGCGCGTCCGGCGTCGCGGTGCTGCTGATCTTCACCGGGGCCACGGCGTACGTGCCGGTCGCCGTCGGCCTGCTGCTGGTCGGGGTGTCGAGCACGATCGCGTTCTCCGCGCTCACGTCGCTGCTGGTGCCGAGCGTGCCGGTCAGCCAGTCGGGGGTCGCGTCCGGCGTGCAGAACACGAGCCGGCAGTCGGGTGCCCTGATGTCGGTGTCGGTGCTGGGCGCGATCCTGAACACGGCGGCGTTCACAGCGCGGCTGCCGATCGCGCTGAGCGTGCTCGCCGCGGTGGTCGTGCTCGCGCTCGCCGCGGCCGGGTTCGCGACGCGGCCGGCCCGTTGAACCGTTGTCCGTTCGGCTACCGAAATCGGTCTGTACGACCAAGATCGGCGCGGGGCCGGTTCACCCGGCGGGGCCGCCGGGTAGCCAGGTGCCGACCCGGACGAAGGGAAGTTCTCATGTCGGCTGGCACTCGGTGGCACGTGATCCCGCGAACCGCGGGGCTGTGCGTGCTCTGGCTCCTCATCGGACTCGCGCTGGCCGTCCAGGCCGTGCTGGTGCTCGGCACGAGCACGGTCGGCCAGCCCGCGCTGGAAGTCGTCGTGGCCGTGCTGGGCTTGATCCTGGTGGGGTGCTCGATCGCCGGGCTGGTGTCCCCGCGCCTGCGCGGCCGGTGAGCTACTGGTCGAGCACGACGTCGGTCTCCGGCCGGGCGCGGCAGACGAGGATCCGCCCGGCCGAGGGCGGTTCGAGTGGCGCCGGGTCGTACGTCGTCGTCCCGGCGAGCAGTGGGGTGTCGCAGGTGTGGCAGACGCCGCTGCGGCAGGCCCAGCGCGTGGGCACAGCACAGGCTTCGGCCAGCTCCAGCAGGGCTTTTCCCGTCGTCGCGCCACCGGACCGTGAGGCCGCTACGGGCGAAGGTGACGGCGGGACCGGTTCCGGGAGGGCCGTCCGGCTGGTGCGGCGCGACGGTGACAGCTCCGCGCACGCCGGGGTTGATCGCGGCGAGGGCACCGAAGAGCTCCGTGTGGACGTCGGCGCAACCCCGGGCGAACAGGGCTTCGCGGACGTCGTCCATGAAAGCCCGCGGGCCGCAGACGTACGCGGTGGCGTCGGCCGGCAGGGCGAGCTCCTTCAGCGTCCGACCGGTCACGCGCCGTCCGTCGGCGCCGGATTCCGGCCGGGTGTGGAAGAAGTGCACGTGACTCTTCGGCAGCTTTGCGAGCAGGCCGCGGACTTCGAGCTCGAACGCCTGGTCCGCCGTGTTCCGGGCCGTCTGGATCCACCAGACCTCGCGATCGGGCTCCTCGGCAGCGAGCTGGTGCAGCATCGCCAGCACGGGGGTGACGCCGACGCCGGCGGACAGCAGCACGACCGGGCCGGAACCCGGCTCCAGCACGAAGTCGCCGCGCGGCGCGGCCACGTCGAGGGTGTCGCCAGCCTTCAGCACGTCGTGCACGTAGGTGCACGCGGCGCCGTCGCGCTTCACGCTGATGCGGTAGCCCTCGGTCGTCGAGAGCGAATAGCTGCGGACCAGCGGCGTTCCGTCGGCGCCGGACAGCCGGACGGTGAGGTACTGGCCGGGCCGCGCGGCCGGGAGCGTCTCGCCGGGCGCGTCGAGGTACACGGACATAATGGTCGCGCTCTCGCGTACGAGCCTCGCCACCGTGAGCGGCCGGAACCCGGTCCAGCCCGGGCCCGCGGGCTTCTCGGCCGGGCTGAGCAGGTCCCGGAAAGACTGGCGCCAGCCGGGGCTGAGCGCGGGGAGGTCGACGGCGGATTCGAGGGCTTCGGTGGTGCGGTTCGGGGTGTAGAGCAGGGCGTCGACGTCGGCGACGGTCATCTTGTGCAGCCCGCGCCGCGTCCGCACGATCTCGTCGCCGGACCGCACGTGGCCCTCTTCGAGCACCCGGAAGTAGAACCCCGGCCGCCCGTGGGACACCAGCAGCGACGGCAGGTCCGGCTCGTTCAGGCGCATGCCGACGCGGAAGCACGTGACGCGCGGCTGCGTCACCTCGAACTCCGCCTCGCCGATGCGGTAGCGGTCGCCGACGCAGACCTCGTCGTCGGGCAGGCCGGTGACGGTGAAGTTCTCGCCGAACTGCCCGAATTCGTAGCTCTCGTGCCCGAAGTACGCCTGCCAGTACTCGATCGATTCCAGCTGGTAGAAGAAAACTGCCCGCTGCTCGCCGCCGTGGCCGTACGGGTCGCCCTGTCCGTCGCCGTCGACGTTGCGCCTCCGCACCATCCGGGGGCCGCTGACCGCGCTCTTCCAGATGCCGGTGTGGACGATCCTGCCGTTCCACTTGACCGACACCAGCGTTGGCACTCGGGCTCCTTCCTCGATGGCGCCAAACTACTGTGGGGCGCGTTTTCCCCGGAGCGGGGAAATGGTCACGTCACATGAAATTTTCGGAGGATCTTGTTAGATTTTCCGAATGACAACGCTGCGCGCCCTGGAATGTCTGGTCGCCCTCGTGGAAGAGGGCTCGGTGACGCGTGCCGCGGCCTCGTTGCAGATGTCGCAGCCCGCGCTGTCGCACCAGCTCGCCTCGCTCGAACGCGAGATCGGCACCCCGATGGTGCAGAAGATGGGCCGCGGCGTGCGGGTGACCGCGGCCGGCCACGCGGTCGCGGAAGAGGCGCGGGTGGCGTTGAAAGCGTCCGAACGCGCGGTGCGCGTGGGCCGCCAGATCGGCTCCGGCGGCGCGGGCCGGCTGCGGATCGCCTGCGCGGAGACGATGACGGCGTGGCTGCTCGTGCCGGTGCTGCGGCATTGGCGGGCACGCCGGTCCGAGGTGCTCATCGAGCTCAGCGAGCACACGAGTTCCGACCGGATGGTGGATCTCGTGGCCTCGGGCGAGGTCGATGTCGCCGTGGGGCCGCGGCCGTCCGAGACCGGTGAGCACCTCGAAGTGCTCGGTGAAGAAGAGGTGGTGGTCGTCGCGCCGGCGGGCCACCCGTTCGCCGAACGCCTGTCGGTGCCGTTCGCGGATCTCGCGGCGGAGCCGTTCGTCCACTTCGTGAGCGACAACGGGTTGTCGGTGTGGCTCGACCAGCTCGCCGCGGAGCACGGCGTGGTGCTGGATCCCGTGCTGCGGACCAGGAGTCCGCGCACTGCAGCGCAGCTCGCGGCCGCGGGAATGGGCGTGACGATCGTGCCCGTCTCCGCGCTGCCGGCTCGCCCGCCGGGTGTGGTGCGGCGGCTGGATCCCTTGGTGGAGCGGGAGATCGTGGTGGTGGTCGCGTCGCCGTCGGACTCGCTGGTCGAGCTGTTCGTGGGCGATCTGCGCCGGCGCGGGCTGCCGGGTGGCCGCCCCTCACGCGCGAACTGAGAGTGTGACGGAATTCTTTCGGTCTCCGCGACGCGGGTTTCGCACCGCCTGCCGCGGCTACCGTGGCGGTCGACCTGGTTGTCGACCGGGAACGCGAGGTGGGTTCGCGGGCGCGGACCGACACCGGACTCTCTTCTCCCGCAAGGATTCCCGCGGCTTCGTGCGGTCCGGCGCGCGTTCCCCCGAACACGGAAGAAGCGCGTACGTGGATCAGCTGCAGGCTTATGTACTCGACGTCGACGGGACCGACATCCAAGCGGAGGGCGCGCTGCTGCGCGAAGGTGGCTCGGCGGTGGTGGTGGAGCTGCCGGGCGGGGTCCGCGCCTGGGCGGTCGGCCACGCCGGCACGCTGAAGTCCCTGCTGACCGACAGCAGAGTGTCCAAGGACCCGCGGCAGCACTGGGCCGCGTGGAAGGAAGACCGCATCGCCGCCGACTGGCCGCTGCGGCTCTGGGTGTCGGTGCAGAACATGTTCACCGCCTACGGAAGCGACCACCGGCGGCTGCGCTCGCTGGTCGCGTCGGGCTTCACCGCGAAGCGGACGATGGAGCTCAAGCCGTGGGTCGAACGCATCACGGCGACGCTGCTCGACGAGGTGGCCTCACTGGGCCGGGCGAACGGTGTCGTCGACCTGCGGGCAGCTTTCGCGTATCAGCTGCCGGTGGAGGTCATCTGCCGGCTGTTCGGCGTGGACGACTCGCAGCGCGCCGGCCTGCGCAAGGTGGTGGACACCGTCTTCGACACGACGACCACCCCCGAAGCCGCGCAGGCCAACGCCGAGGACATGTACCGGATCCTCACGGGCCTGGCCGCGCAGAAGCGCGCGCAGCCCGGCGACGACGTGACGAGCGCGATCATCCAGGCCGACTCCGACCGCTTCGGCCGGCTCACCGACGCCGAGGTCGTCGACACGCTCATCCTCATGCTGACCGCCGGGCACGAGACGACCGTGAACCTGCTGGACCAGGCCGTGACGGCGATGCTTACGCACCCGGAGCAGCTCGCGCTCGTGCGGTCCGGCGAACGCACCTGGAGTGACGTCGTCGAGGAAACCCTGCGATGGCAAGCCCCCGTGGCGTACCTGCCGCTGCGGTACGCGGTAGCGGACATCGATCTGGGTGACGTCGTGATCCCCGAGGGGGACGCGATCCTCGCCGCCTACGCCGCGGCCGGGCGTGACGAGGCGGAGTACGGCGAGACCGCGGGCGAGTTCGACGTCACGCGCGGGGTGAAGCAGCACCTGGCGTTCGGGCACGGGATCCACCACTGCCTCGGTGCCCCGCTGGCGCGGCTCGAGGCGACGACGGCGTTGCGGATGTTGTTCGAGCGGTTCCCGGACCTGGCGTTCGCGGAGCCGTCGACGCGGTTGGTGCCGATGAGCTCGTTCCTGTCGAATGGTCACGCGGAGCTGCCGGTACGCCTGGGGCGCGACGCGTCTGTCTGACGGGCGGAGCGGTGGCCTCGATTCGGAGCGGAATCGAGGCCACCGTGGTGTTCTTTTGGCTCAGGTCAGGGGTTCGCCGCCGTCAACGCGCAGGGTCACGCCGGTCAGGACCGGGTTGGTCATCGCGAACAGTACGGCCAACGCGATGTCGTCGACGGTGCCGATGCGTCGGGCCGGGTTGTGCGTGCGGAAGTGTTCGAAGTAGGCGGCTTTGCCTTCTTCGCCCATGGCGTCCCAGATGCCGGTGTCGATGACGCCCGGGGAGATGGCGTTCACGCGGATCGGCGCGAGCTCCAGCGACAGCGAGCGCGTGAGGAAGTCGGCCGCGCCGTTGGTGATGGCGACGCCGAGGAAGCCGACCGCGGGCTTGAACGCGGCCACACCGGAGAAAAGTGTGAAGGAACCGCCTTCGGCGAGGTGCGGGGCGAAGTGCTTGGCCAGCATGACGGGCCCGATGACCTTGGTGTCGAACGAGCGGCGCAGCGCGTCGCGGTCCAGCTCTTCGAGGCGGCCGCGAGCTCGTGACGACGCCGTGGTGACGAGGTGGTCGACCGAGCCCAGGCGGTCGGCCAGTGCCGCGATGGACTTGTCGACGGTGACGTCGACCTCTTCGGCGCGGATGCCTTCGTCGTCGTAGGCCTGCTCCAACTTGGCCTTGTCTCGGCCCGCGACCACGACCTGGGCGCCCTCGGCACGTGCGGCGAGCGTGACTGCCCGGGCGATGCCGCTCGGTCGTCCGATGACCAGAACCGTGCGATTTTCCAGCGCTGTCTGCACGACCGTCCCTCCCGTGCTCCTCTGTGGACTCTTCCACCGTACGGTCGCGGCGCGCCGGGGAGCTATCGATGTTATGGCGGGTCAGATGAGGTTTTGCTCATGGATCTCTCGCAACCATTAGGTGGTGTTCCGGCCGTCGACCTTGATCAAATGGGTGACTAAAAGTCGGGACCTTGCGTCTGTTAACTAATGGGTATAGCGTCCTTATAGGCATTAGATGAGTGGCGGGTAGGACGGGAAGGACGGAGCCCGGCAAAAGCGGCGCGAAACATTCGCCGGCTCTCGCTCATGGGCAGAAAACTTTCATGAAGCGGGCCGAACCCCCGGCCTACGCTTCCTCGCGAGACTGTTCAAAGGAGACACGCTCATGTCCGAATCCCTCAAGGGGCGCAAGGTTCTCGTCGTCGGCCGCGGCAGTGGCATCGCGCGCGCCGTGGTGCTCGCGGTGCGCGCCGCCGGTGCGGAGGTCGTCGTCGCGGGTCGCGACGAGGAGAAGCTCAAGGGCGCCTACGACGATCCGGGTATCTCGGTCGAAACGGTCGACCTGACCGACGAGGCCAGCGTGGCCGCGCTCGCCGAGCGCCTTGGGCAGGTCGACCACGTCGTGTCCACGGCGTCGGCTCGCGCCCGTGGCCTGGTCGGCGACCTCGCCCAGGGCACGATCGCGCTTTCGTTCGAGACCAAGGTCATCGGGCCGATCCTGCTGGCGAAGCACCTGACCCCGAAGATGCCGGCCGACGGCTCGATGGTGCTCTTCTCCGGCGCGACGGCCCGCAAGCCGTCGATCGGGATGCTGGCCGTCGCCGCCACCAACGGTGCGGTCGACTCGCTCACCAAGGCGCTCGCGGTGGAGCTCGCGCCGATCCGCGTCAACGCCGTCTCGCCGGGCACGATCGACACCGGCGCGTACGACGCGCTCGGCGACGAGAAGAAGGCCGCGCTCTTCGCGCAGCGTTCGGCGAGCAACCCCGCGCGGCGGATCGGGACGTCGGAGGACATCGCCGACGCCGTGCTCTTCGCGCTGACCAACGGGTTCGTGACCGGGGTGTCGCTCGGCGTCGACGGTGGCGAGCCGCTGGTGTGATGCTGTCCTCAGTGGACGAAAGTTGACCGTGTACCTGCGCAATTCGGGTTACCACGAGGCGGCCTGGCGCGTGTCGGACACCGATCCGTGCGGGAGCAGGCCGGCGTGGCTCCGGTCGTGCCGAGGGGAACGAAACGATGAAGGGAGGTTCGTGATGCCATTACCGTGGTTGCTCGCTGCGCAGCCGGACATGTTCCGGGGCAAGTTCCTCGTGCCCGACGCGTTGCCGGATCGCCTGTCGTACCGCGAACCGCTGCGGCGCAGGCTGCGGGTGCGGTTCGCGGGGGAGTGGATCGCGGACAGCGAGGACGCGATTCTCCTGCACACGCCGGGGCGGTTCCCCGTCGCGTACTTCCCGGCCACGGACGTTCGCGTGGAGGTCCTGGAGTTCCGGCAGCGGACGACGCTGCACCCGGATCTCGGGAAGACGGCGTGGTTCGCCGTCCGCGTCGGGGACCGGGTTCACGAGGGTGCGGCCTGGCAGCACGTGCGTCCGCCCGCTCACGCCGCGGAGTTCGCGAACCTCGTCGCCTTCTCGTGGCGGGCCATGGACGGGTTCCAGGAAGAGGACGAACCCGTCACCGCTCACGCGGCGGACCCGTACCACCGCATCGACGTGCGGAACGCCTCGCGTGAGGTCCTGGTCGAAGTGGACGGACGGTTGGTCGCGAAGTCGCGCCGCTCGCGGGTGCTGTACGAATCGGACCGGGAGCCGCAGTGGTACTTGCCGCGCGCGGACGTCGACGAGACCGCGTTGTCCGAGGAGACCTTGCGGACTCGGTGTCCGTACAAGGGGGTCGCGACCTACTACGCCATCGGTGGTCGGTCCGGGGCCGCGTGGTCCTATGCGGACGCGCCGGCGGAGTCGGCGGCGGTCGCCGGGTTCGTCGCGTTCGACCCGAACAAGCTCGGGGTGTACGTCGAAGGCAAGCGGCTGCACCATACGCTCGGCCGGGGCGGAGCGAAGACGGGTCTGGATCGGGCGTTCGCTTCAGGACGCTGAGGTCGGAATGCCGAGGCCAGGATGTTCAGGTCGAGGCGCTGCGGCCGGAACGCCGTGGTCAGCGGCCTTCCGCGAACAGCCGTTCGCAATGGTCGAGGAACGCCTGCGCGCGATGTGTGAGCGGGCCCCCGGCCGGCCAGCCCATGATGACCGGCGTCGAAGGTGCCTTTTCGCGCAACGGAAGTGCGATCACTGCCAAGCCTTCGTAGGAATGCGACAGCGCGGGTTGCTGAACGGTCATCGAGTAGCCGAGACCGCGGGCGACAAGCGACCGCGCGAGTTCGAAAGTTCGCGCCCGATGGGTCGGCACCATCGCCAGATGTGCGGACTCGAACACCGCGCGGAAGTAGCGCTCGCTCGGCGGCACGTCGAGCAGGATGAAGGGCTCGTCGGCCAGCTCCCCGAGCGAGAGCGACTCGCGGCCGGCCAACCGGTGGTTGCCAGGCAGGAGGACCGCCGGCTGCTGGTCGTACAAGGTTCGGAAGGCGATCGCGGGGTAGACGTCCTGTTCGTAGAGGAACGCGATCTCACACCGCCCGTCGAGCAGGTGGTCCTGGATCTCGGGCAGGCTGCCCTCGACGAACCGCACCGAGACGTCCGGATGATCGTTTTCGAACGTCGCGATGGCGGCCGGCAGGTGGAAGGGCGCGATCGGGCCGTAGCAGCCGACGACCAGCGTGCCGCTCACGTGGCGGCCCAGGCCCCGGGCTTCCACGCCGAGGTCGCTCATGGCCCCGACCACCCGCCGCGCGTCGGCGAGTACCTGCTTGCCGGCCGCGGTGAGCGAAGCACCACGCCGGGGTGAACGGATCACCAGCCGCAGGCCCAGGGCACGTTCCACCTCTGTGAGGGCGAGCGAAATGGCGCCCTGCGAGACGTGGCAGCGCGTGGCCGCGGTGGTGAGCGAACCCGTTTCGGCGACGGCGATCAGGTATTCGAGCTGCCGGATCGTCACGTTCGGCAGATTCATGAGCTCAGCATATAACTGGGCTCAGCTCTTCAAGCTGGACTCGGTAATCGCTGGTTGGCAGTGTGGTCAGCGTGACTCAGACGCGGAAGCACCGATACCCGTTCGTGCCGTACGCCCCGCCGCGGCTGACCGTCGCCGAGGGGTTGCGCCGAGGCGCGGAGTTCCACCGGCACCTGGATCGGCGGCGGTCGGTGCGCTGGTTCTCGCCCGACCCCGTGCCGGTCGAGGCGATCGAGCTCGCGGTGCGCGCGGCGAACACCGCACCCAGCGGCGCGCACCAGCAACCGTGGACGTTCGTCGCCACACAGGATGTGGTAATGAAACACCAGATCCGGGTGGCCGCCGAACAGGAAGAGCAACGTTTCTACCGCGAGCGCGAGATCCCCGAGTGGCGCGCCGCGCTGGCACCCCTGGAAACAGACGAACACAAGGCGTTCCTGGAAGTCGCACCGTGGCTCGTGGTCGTGTTCGCGCAGAAACACCGGGTGTTGCCGAACGGACAGCTGCAGAAGACCTACTACGCGTCCGAGAGCGTCGGGATCGCCTGTGGTTTTTTCGTCGCCGCGCTGCACTCGATGGGGCTCACGACGTTGACGCACACACCGAACCCGATGGCGTTCCTCGGCCGGGTGCTGCACCGCCCGGCGACCGAGCGGCCGTACATCCTCTTCCCGGTGGGTTACCCGGCCGACGACTGCGAGGTCCCGGCCCTCACGCGGAAACCGCTGTCCGAAGCGCTGGTGTTCGTCGGCGACTGAGCTTTCAGGCGAGGGTGATCGGGTCGTCCAGGCGGAGCGTGCCCGGCCGCACGACCTCGGCGTACGCGCCTGCACACGGCATGGCCTTGCCGAGGCCGGCGACGTCGACGCGGTTGTCCGCCATCACCGCGCGCACCGCCTGCGGGTTGCGCGGCAGCGTGCCGTGGGCGAGCGACGGCACGGCGCACCGCGGAGTGGGCAACGTGACCCGCAGCCGCGCGCCCGTGCCCACCTCGCCGAACTGGATTTCCTTGCCCAGCCAGTGGTTCTCGACGAACGCGCCGGTGCCGGGCGGGGTCGCGATGACGAGGTTCGGCCGGTACCGGATGGCCTCGGTGTCGAGGTGATCCAGCGTCGCGGTGCTGATGAGGTGGATCGGGGAGTGGTCCACGAAGTTGTGGCCGGGCGTGCCCTGGCCGATCTGCAGCGTCTGCGCCGGGACTACAGCGCTCACGCCGTTGTCGAGCACGTCTTCCGGTGCCGGGCGCTCCACGGACGCGCCGTCGGGCCGGAGTCCGGACACCGTGATCGCGCGGCCCAGCAGGTCCGACAGGCGCGAGCCGGCTTCAGGGTCGTCGGCGGCCAGTTTGGTGCCGTCGGGGAAGGTGATGAACACGCGGCCGTCGGTCTCGGCCGCGAGCTCCAGGAGGCGGCGCCACAGGCGCGGGTGCTTCGCCGTCGCGACGAAGCCGGTGTCGGAGTCGATCACGGCGAGCGTGCGGTCGCCGTCGAGACCGGCGGCGTCGACTCGCGCTTCGGTGACTTCCTCGCCGAGCATCGATTTCACCGGGTAACGCCGCAGCGCGATTACACGCACGTCTGCCTCCTCAGGGCTGTTCGGAACCGGACACGGGATGGTGGACAGCTGACGCGGTCGACGCGATGAGCACCCGCGCGGCGCGGGCCGACGTGTTGTGCAGCCGGTGCGTGCGGCCGGAGTCGAACTGGATGGAGTCGCCGGCCTTGAGCGCGATCTCCTCGGCGCCCAGGAGCAGCACGACGGCGCCGGCGCGGACGTGGAGCCATTCCTCGCCGGTGTGGTGCACGGCGCCGGTTTCGGTGCCGGGCGGCAGTTCGAGCTCGACCACCGCGATGGTGGCGCGCGGCCCGCTGAGCACCTCGTAGCGGCCCTCGGCGTTTTCGTGCGCGACGCCATGGCCGGCGCGCACGAGGTGGTAGTCCTCGTCGGGCTGGTCGGCCACGAGCTTGCCGATCGAGATGCCGTACGTGCGCGCGAGCTGCAGGAGGCTGCCGATCGAGGGCTGCCGTTCCCCGCGTTCGAGGCGCGACAGGTGGGCGACGGAGATCCCCGTGAGCTCCGCGAGGTGGGTGAGCGTGAGCCCGCGATCCGTGCGCAGCTGCTGGAGCTTGCGCGCGACCAGCCGGTCGATGTCGCTGTCGTCACCCATGATCGGGCACCACCCGGTGGCCGGTCACGCGCCGGCCTGGCGGGTGCGCTGGTAGTGGCGGCGGGCCTTCATGCGGTTGCCGCACACGGCCATCGAGCACCAGCGGGCGGTGTTCGGCTTGCTGTGGTCGATGAGGAACCGGCGGCACTCCGGGTTCGCGCACGGCCGCAGCCGGCCGGGGCTGGCGTGGCGCAGCGTGTCCCAGGCCAGCACCGCGCGCGAGGCGGCCGCTCGGCCGGACACGGTGTCGAGGTCCCACTTAATGCCGCCGTCGTCGAAGACCGCGCGGTAGCTGAGGCCGTCGACGAAGTTGGCCAAGGCTTCCGGCTCCGCGTCGCCGCGCACGACGTCCTGCAGCGCCGAGCGCACGTCGACCAGCGCGCGCCACTCCTGCGCGGACGCCGGCTGCCCGTGGGCGGTGAGCCACTCGCGGCCGAGCTCGGCGTCGGCAAGCTCGTCGTGCGGCGTCCCGTCGAGCACCGGGGTGGTGTTCAGCAGGTCGAGCAGCAGCTTCTCGTCGGTCACGAGTTCAGACTAACCGGCAAACTCGGGGTTGACAAGTTAGGCAGACCCTGTTTGAGTTCTAACCATCAAACACAACGTTAGGAGTTAGCCATCATGACCGCTGTTCACCACCGCTACGCGACCGTCGACGGCCGGCAGCTCTTCTACCGCGAGGCCGGGCCCGCCGACGCCCCCGTGGTCGTGCTGCTGCACGGCTTCCCGACCAGCTCGTTCATGTTCCGGAACCTGATCCCGGCGCTGGCCGACCGCTACCACGTGATCGCGCCCGACCACCTCGGTTTCGGCCTGTCCGACGCGCCTTCGGCCGACGAGTTCGACTACACCTTCGACGCGCTGACGGACCTCACGGCCGGCCTGCTGCGCCAGCTCGACGTCACCCGCTACGCGATCTACGTGCAGGACTACGGCGCCCCCATCGGCTGGCGCCTCGCGCTCGCCAATCCCGACGCAATCACGGCGATCATCACCCAGAACGGCAACGGCTACGACGCCGGTTTCGTCGACGGCTTCTGGAAGACCGTGTGGGACTACCAGGCCGAGCAGAACGCCGAGACCGAGGCCAACATCCGCGGCGCGCTCAGCCTCGACCTGACGAAGTGGCAGTACGTCACCGGTGTCCCCGACGAGACGCTCGTCAGCCCCGACGCCTGGAACCACGACTTCGCGCTGCTTTCGCGCCCGGGCAACGACGAGATCCAGCTCGCGCTCTTCCGCGACTACGCCACCAATCCGCCGCTGTACCCCGCGCTGCACGAGTACCTGCGCAAGACCCAGCCGCCCGTCCTCGCGGTCTGGGGCAAGAACGACCCGATCTTCGGCCCGGACGGCGCCACCGCCTTCTCCACCGACGTGCCCCACGCCGAAATCCACCTCCTCGACGGCGGTCACTTCCTTCTCGAAAGCGCAGGCGACGAGGTCGCTGCCCATATTCGCGACTTCCTGGGCCGCGTGGCTTCGCCGCGCTGAGCTTTCCCTTGCAACGGGGGATTTCTCTCGCCGCCACCGGCCTTCCCCCAGGCGGCCCGCCCCTTCGCGACGCCATCCCCGCCGCGCAGGGTACGTGGGCCCGGCGGGCCGGCGCCCAGAGCCCGCACTCCGGGCGCCGGCCTGTGTCCGGCTTTGCGCGCGGAAGCCTCTACCCACAAGAAACTTTGCTTGGCCGCGGGCAGATCACCTCGCCGGTATGACAATCCCCGCTCTCTGGGGGCATGCCCATTCTATCGGCCACCTCCGACAAGATCGGCGCTCAAGCCGATCTCGGGCCGAGTTGTCCACAGCCCAAACGGGTGTGGACAACCCCTGGTCCAAGCGGCGCGCCCACGGCTCGGCCGCAAGAAACGCCGATGCACCGCGGCACGAAACCGCGGCACACCGGCGCCGACCGACCGGTCTCGCGAGTACACGGTCCCGCGCGGGAAGTCCCGCACCACAGGCTGCTTCGCCACCGTCACCCGCACACTTTGCGGCACGTACCCAGGAAATGGGCCGGAACCGCGAATGCGTGGAGTGCGACGGGTTCTGATTCGAACGCGGGCTGGTCGAAAAAACGCACCGCCGGGCCGTGGTGGTGTGGCTCGACGGTGAGCGGGGAAACTGCGCGGGGAACGTTGAACGGTGTCAGTCGAGCACGTCGGGTTCGGTTTCCACCACGAAGTCCGCCATGATGTCAAAGCTGTGGCGCGCCATGTTGGCGCTGCCGAACTGGCGGTGGGCCAGCGTCGCTTCCTCGTCCGTCATGACGCGCGGGTGCCTGCGGCGTCGGCGAGCAGCTGCATCTGGCACGCGCGGTCCATGGCGATGAACCACCACGCGGCCTCGGCCACGGACCGGCCGACGGTGAGCAGTCCGTGGTGGCGCAGGATTGCTGCGCGTTGTCCACCAAGACGTGTGGCAATCCGCTCACCTTCTGTTTTCTCCAGCACAAGACCCTTGTACTCGTCGAACAGGACATGATCACCGTAGAACGCGCAGGATTCCTGGATGATCGGATCGAGTTCTTTTCCGAGCGCGGCGAACGCACGGCCGAACACGCTGTGCGCATGGGCCACCGCCACGACGTCCGGGCGCGCCCGGTGCACCGAGGAGTGGATCCAGAACGCGGCCTTGTTCGTCCGCCGGGAACCCTCGGCGACCTTGCCGTTCTCGTCGATGAGCAGCAGGTCGCTGACCTTGATGCGGGAGAAGTGCACCGCGTACGGGTTGACCCAGAACCGGTCCGGGAACTCGGGATCGCGCACGGTGAGGTGCCCGGCGATCCCCTCGTCGAAGCCGTAGCGGGCGAACAGCCGCAACGCCACGGCGAGATCTCGTTTGCGCGCCGCGCGTTCGGCTTCGACCGTGCCCGCCTCCGCCGGCAGGTCGCCCAGGTCGAGCTGGTCGGCTGTGCCGGTCTCCGGTGCTTCGGTGGAAATGCTCACGCTCGTCCTCCTCGCCGGGGGTGTTCGCTCCCCGTCACTATGCCTGCGGTTTGCCTGAGAGGCAAACATCGTCTCCTCACTGGCAAATGGGAAAGCAGGCGGTGACGGGTCTCGGGGGACTCCGCCACCACCTGCCGGTGAGGGGGCGGAGCAGCTGGGGGAGGGCGAGCGGCTGCTCCGCGGTCACAGTGTGCGCCCGTCCGCGCGATTTGCCCCGAAAGTGGCCTGAATGGTCAGTGATGTCTGTCCGGGTGGTCACTCCGTCCTCCGGGGCAGACATCCGTAGCCATTCGGCCAGACCTGGGTGTCGGCTACCGATTTCCCTTGCCGCACAGCGGGATCGGAGCTGACGCCGTGCTGTCGGTGAAGCAAGATCTCGACTCTGGCCGGATGGGCCGATTTCGACAAGCAGTTCGTTGAACAGCGACCGCGCCGCGACCTGGTTGCGCCAGACCGTGCCGTCGTCCGAGGTCATCGGGCGTTCGCCGAACCGCGAGTCCGGCGTGGTGGCGATGACGAGGTCGCCGGGACCGCCCGCCCAGGGGACGTACCGCGGCGGCCGGCCAAGTAGCCCGACGACCGCGTCCCGCGCGGTTGGTTCCGACCGGCCAGCCCGAACAGCCGCAGTGACTGGCCGGTCGGAACCAGGCGGCCGCCACCGCGTCGACGAGCGGAGTCTGCCCGATCGCGCCGGCGATCAGCCGATCCGTGACGGCGAGATCCACCACGTGCAGCCCGGCGAAAGACATGCCGCACACGACGATCCGGCTCGCGTCGAGCGCCGGCTGGGTCGCGACCCAGCCGACGGCCGTGCGGTAGTCCTCGCGCTGGCGCGGCACGGAAACCACTTCGTCGCGTCCTGCCCTCCCCGATCGAGGACAAGGAGAACCGCGTCTACCGCGAACCGGTGGGTGTCGCGCCGCTACCCCTCGAAGCCGCCGAAGCCGCGGTAGTCGAATACGACACTCGCAAACCACGCGCCGGAACCGGGTCGCGAACGCGGCGAGGCCGCCGCCGTCCTTGACCGCACCGACCAGGCCGATCTCGAACGCGGCCTTCAGGCGGGTGCCGCCGATTTCGTCGATGATCACCGGTGATCTCGCCCCCGTGGTCCCCTCGACGTACCGGATCGCCTGTCCGAACACCGTCAGCCGAGGGCCGCCGGAAACCCGGTGCAGCTCGGCCGACGGCGCGGTGGCCGCGAGGCGCAGAGCCGGGCCGCTCGGCGCCATCGAGTCGTGTTCGAGAACCACCGGCAGCAACGGCACCGCCACCATGGCCGCCCGTCCGACCGGGCGACGGCAGGCCAAGCTCGCGGGCAAGTGGGTGGTGGGTGGCCGTGGCAACCAGCTGCGCGACTCGAACCCTCACGACGGCTCCACGGTCGCGGAGTTCACCGTCGCCGGCACCGCGGACATCGACCGCGCCTACCTCACCGCGAAAGAAAACCAATACGCGTGGGGGAAAACGAACGCCTACCGACTACGACGTCTACGAGGGCGGCGCGAGCTTCGCGGACACGGTCGCCGCGGAGGTCGCCTTCCTGGGCCGCGTCAGGGCACGCTGAGCTTCCTCTGCCGCGTCATGAGCAGGCGCGCGTAGATCAGCCCGAGGAGCCCGACGTGCGCGAGGAGGAGGGCGAACGCCGGGCTCTGCCGCTCCACGGGGAAGCAGTCGCCGAGTGAGTCGTCCTGCCACGCGATCGCCGGGTCACACGCCGTGCCGGACGGGGTCACGAAGTCGGGGCCCCCGAAGAGGCCGCGGAACGCGAGGAACACCCCGACGACGATAGCCGCGACGCTTGCGAACGCGACGATGGCGCGTGGTGACACAGGCTGCTCCTCGGATCGGCGGGACGATCACTCGATCGCGGAATTCGTCTCCTTCGTTACGTACCGGACGCTCGGGACACGAAGCAGTTCGCCGTCGCCGTGGCCAGGAGCGTGCCCGAGGTGTCCTGCAGGCGTGCTTCGGCCAGCACGACCTGGGGTCCGGAGTGGAGGACGCGACCGGTGGCCGTGATAGGGCCCGTGTCGACGCGGACGGCCTTGAGGAAGCGGACGGAGAGGTCCAGGGTGCTGAACCCGCTGCCGACGGGGAGGGTCGTGTGCACGGCGCACGCGGCCGCCGAGTCGAGCATCGTGGCGTAGAGGCCACCGTGGACGGTCCACATCGGGTTGTAGTGGTATTCGCCCGGGGTGAGGCGGAAGACGGTCTCGCCGGGTGACGCCGAGACCAGGCGGAGGCCGACGAGGTCCATCATCGGCGCGGAGGGGATGTCGCCGCGTGCCATGGCGCGGAGGAACTCCAGCCCGCTGAGCTCGGCGGCCGCGGTGGCGAACGCGAGGTGGTCGGCCCAGGACACGACGCGCACGCGTTCGGCATCCGTGGTGTTGGTCATGGTGTTTCCTTCACAGCGGACAGTTCGTTCAGCGCCGCTTGGAGTCCGGTGTCCACCGCGGCGCGCATCAGGTGCGGGCGGCGCTCGGTGCGGCCGATGCGGGCGCTGCCGACGGGTGGGCGGACTTGCAGTGTCGCGGGGTGCGAAACCAGCAGTCGTTCCTCTTCGGCCCTGAGCGCCGCACGGTCCAGCCACGTCTCGAGCGCTCCCGGTGCGTGGCGGGCGAACCAGCGCGACGCGACCAGCCGCTCACCGCGGGATGGTGCCGTCGCCGCGCCCTCGTCCGACCGTCGCGTGCGAAACGCGACGAGGTGTGTTGCTTTCTGCGCAAGTGCTGTTCGCACGGGAATGGATTCGCTCACCCCGGCGTCCACGAAATGTCGTCCACCGATCACGATCGGTTCGCCCGCGAGCAGGGGCATGGCCGTCGACGCACGCAGCGCGGCTTGCAAGCCGGCCTGGTCGTGGAGGTGCTCGTGCAGGTCCGCGGACTCGCCGGTCATCGCGTCGGTGGCGGTGGGGTGGAACTCGACGGGGTTGTCGAGGATCTCCCGGAACCCCATCGGCACGATCTCGGTGTAGAGGGTGTGGACGAGGAACTCCGTGTCCACCACCGGCCGCCGGCTCAGGATGCGCTTGGGGTCGATCGTCCGGCCCATGATCATCGGATCCCACCACGCGTGCTGGGTGCTTTCCGCGCGTCCGCACAGCAGCCACGCACCGTTGAGCGCGCCCGCCGAGCTGCCGTAGACCGCGTCGAACATCGGCAGCAACCCGAGCTGTTCGATGGCGATCGTCATTCCGCTCGAATACGCACCTCGCGAGCTCCCGCCCTCGATCAGCAACACCAAGCGAGCGCCGTCATCGCGGTTTCCGGGAGTGCTCCCGCCGCGCCTGCGTTCTCTCAGCAATTCCACGACGGCGTCGGTCACCGTTGCACCTTCTTTCGTTCGGAGGCTTTTCGTTCAGAGGAGGCGAAGATTTTTCCCTGGGTGACGGCGAGCAGTGCGCCGACGACGGTGATCACCGCACCTGCGACCTGCACGGTGGTGAACGACTCACCCAGGAACACCACGGAAGTCACCGTGCCGAACACGGGCACCGCGAACATGGTGATAGTCGCGGTCACGGGACTGACAGCCCGCAACCCCCGGTAGTAGAACAGGTACGCGATCGCGGTCGGGCCGATCGCGAGGAATGCGAGGTTCTCCCACGTGAGCGTGGACACCGATGTCCACTCAGTACCAGAAAGTGAGGGAATTGCGACAAGCACCAACGCCAGCGCGCCCACACCCGTGGCATACGTCGTGGCCCGCAACGGTTCCATCCCGCTCAGCACCTTCTTCGATGCGATGCTGTAGGCCGCCCAGCACGCCGCGCCCGCCAGGTAGACGAAGTCACCGGCGAGGCGACTTCCGCTGAACCCCGTACCACCCCCGCCGACACCGACGAAGAACACGACCGAGCCCGCGATCCCCAGCACGAGCCCGGCGATGCGCGCACCGGATGCCGGTTCTTTGCGGGTCACGAGGAAGTACAGCGTGGTCAGCACGGGACTGAGCACGGGCACGATGATGGTGCCGTCGATCGCGGGGGCGAGGGAAAGCCCCCAGAAGAAAAAGAAGTTGTACGCGAACACCCCGACGAGCCCGACCAGTCCGGCTCGCGCGAGGTCACGCCACGAAAAGCGCGCCGAACCCGGCCGCACGCACAACAACCCCACGAGGATCACCGCGCCCGCCCCGAAGCGCAGGCACGCGGCGACCTCGTGCGGCAGCTCACTCACGACGACTTTCGAGCTGGTGAAAGCCGCCCCGAACAACGCCATCGTGATGAGCAGGTACGAATACGGAGCGACGCCACCGTCGCGGTGTTCGGGCATGAGTTCGGTCCACTTCGTTGCGGGTAGGGGAAAAGGCTGGGGATCACACCGATCCTCGCCGCCCGGCGCGCAGATTTCTTGTACGTTCCTTGCATGGCAGGCGAATCCGAGATCACCGCGTGGAGCCCCGGCGTTCCCGGCATCAGCGAGGTGTTCCACGCGCACTTCGTGCAGCACGCCTATCCCGTGCACACGCACACCGTGTGGACGCTGCTGATCCTCGACGACGGCGTGCTGCAGTACGACCTCGACCGCCACGAGCACGGCACCCTGCGTTCGCAGGTCGTGCTCCTGCCGCCGCACGTACCGCACAACGGCCGCACCGCGGCGCCGCGCGGGTTCCGCAAACGCGTGCTCTACCTGCCCGAGGACGCGCTCGACGCGCGGCTGATCGGCCCGGCGACCGACCAGCCGAACCTGCGGGACCCGAAGCTGGCGAACCGGATCAGCCGGCTGCACGACACGCTCGCCGTGCCGGGCGACGAGTTCGAGGCGCAGAGCCGGCTCGCGTTCATTTTCGAACGTCTGGGCACACACCTGCGCCGCGATGTGATCCGCCGCGAGCCGGATCGCGGGCTGGCCGACGACCTGCGCGACCTCCTGGACTCGCGGGTGGTCGCCGGGCTGCCGCTCGACGAGGCGGCACGCCTGCTGCACGCAGACCCGACGCACCTGGTCCGCGCGTTCTCCCGGCGGTTTTCGCTGCCGCCGCACCTGTACCTCACGGGCCGTCGCGTGGAGCTGGCGCGGCGGCTGCTGCTGGCCGGTGTGCCGGCCGCGGCGGTCGCCACCGAGGTCGGCTTCTACGACCAGTCGCACCTGACCCGGCACTTCAAGCGCATGCTGGGCGTGAGCCCGGCGCGGTTCGCCGGACGGCGGTGAGGCCACGGCTACTCCCACAGGTCCGTCGACAGGTACTTCAGGCCCGAGTCGGGGATCACGACGGCGACCGTGGCGCCGGCGAGCTCGTGCCGCAGGAGGTGGAGGGCCGCGGCGACGTTGGCACCGGCGGAGAAACCGGCGAAGATGCCTTCGCGGGTGGCGAGCAGGCGAGAGGTCCGGCGGGCTTCGTCGCCGCTGACCTGGAGGTAGCCGTCGAGGGGCACGTCACGCAGATGTGTGAGGTCGGCCCGGCCGAAGCCGCCGCCCTGGATGGGGTGGTGGGATTCGAACACCTCGTGTCCGGCGAGCACCGCGGCGCCCTCGGGTTCGACGGCGAAGCACTGGATGGCCGGATCCCGTTCCTTCAGCGCCCGCGTGACGCCCGCCAGGCAGCCGCCGGTGCCGACGAAATCGGCGAACGCGTCGAGCCGGCCGCCCGTCTGCGCCCAGATCTCGGGGCCGGTGCCGGTGTAGTGGGCCTCGACGTTGTGGTGGTTTTCGAACTGATCGGAACGGAACGCACCGCGTGCCTGGGTGATCGACCGAGCTTGCTTTTCCACCAGCGCCATGTCCACGCCCGCAACACGGCCGGGCACGGAACCGGGGGCCTGGTCGACGAGCACGACCTCGGCGCCGAGCGCGGCGATCATGCGCGCGCGTTCGGTCGAGCTCCCGCGCGACAGCACGGCGACGAACGGGTGGCCGGTCACCGCGCACGCGATGGCGAGGCCGGCACCGGTGTTGCCGCTGGTGAGCTCGACCACGGGCTGGCCGGGCTGCAGCGCCCCGGTTTCCTCGGCGGCCCGGATGATCCGTTTCGCGACGCGGTCCTTTTTGGACCCGCCGGGATTGAGGTACTCGAGCTTGGCCAGCAGGGTCCCGTCGACGCCGCCGGTGACGCGGTCGAGCCGGACCATCGGGGTGTCGCCGATCGCGTCGAGCGCCGAGGGCAGGACGCCGACTGCTACTCCTGTGCGAGCAATAGCGCTATCATTCACCGTCATGTCCCAGGATAGCAGTTCGCGAAACGTGGCCAATGTGCTGCGAAATGAGCTCAATCACTACTCGCCGGGTGAGAAACTGCCGTCGAGCCGGGCTCTTGTCGAACGCTTCGGGGTCAGTCCCGTGACGGTGTCGCGCGCGCTCGCCGTGCTCGCGGCCGACGGGCTGGTGGTGACACGGCCGGGGGCCGGTGCGTATCGCGCGGAGACGGTTGCCCGGGAGAAGCCGGTTGTCGACACGTCGTGGCAGGAGATCGCGCTCACGGCGGATGGCCAGGGTGGCGAGCGGGTGGTCGACGCGTCCGGCTTGAGCGCCGGCCTGGCTGTGCCGCCGCCGGACGTGGTCGCGTTCAACGGTGGCTATCTGCACGCTTCGCTGCAGCCCGAACGCGCGATGGCCGGCGCGTTGGCGTCGGCGGCCCGCCGCCCGGGCGCGTGGGAGCGGCCGCCGCCGGCCGGGCTGACGGCGTTGCGGGCCTGGTTCGCGCGGGAGCTGAGGCTCACGCCGGCCGAGGTGGTGATCAGTGGCGGTGGCCAGGCGGCGCTGAGTACCGCGTTGCGTGCGCTCGCGTCGCCGGGATCCGCGGTCCTGGTCGAGTCGCCGACATATCCCGGGGTGCTCGCCGCTGCCCGCGCGGCCGGGTTGCGCCCGGTGCCCGTTCCGATGGACGACGGCGGGGTGCGGCTCGACCTCCTGCGGGAGGTGCTCGCGGCGACCGGGGCGAAGGTGTTCTACTGCCAGCCGTTGGTCCAGAATCCGACCGGGGCCGTGCTCGCGCCGGAGCGGCGGCGCGAGCTGCTGGAGATCGTCCACGCGGCCGGTGCGTTCCTGCTCGAGGATGACTGGGCGCGCCACCTCGGGCACGGTGGGCCGGTGCCGGCTCCGTTGGTCGCGGACGATCCCCACGGTTCGGTGGTCCACTTGGGATCGTTGACGAAAGCCACGTCGCCCAACCTGCGGGTCGCGGCGCTCGCCGCGCGGGGCCCGGTGCTGGAACGACTGCGCGCCATCCAGGTGGTGGACAGCTTCTTCGTGCCGAGGCCGTTCCAGGAGGCCACTTTGGACCTCGTGGCTGCGCCGTCGTGGCCGCGGCACTTGCGTGCGCTCGCGGCGGGGCTGCGGGAGCGCCGTGACGCGATGGTGGGCGCGCTCCAGCGGGAGCTGCCTTCGCTTGCTCCGCCGAGGGTGCCGACGGGTGGCCACTACCTGTGGTTGCGCCTGCCCGCCGGGACGGACGAAACCGCCCTCACCTCCGCGGCTCTGCGCGCCGGGGTGGCGGTGTCGCCCGGCCGCGGGTACTTCGCCGCCGAGGCTCCGGCTCCGCACTTGCGGCTGGGGTTCGCCGACACCTCGGGCGCGCAGGAAATCACCGAAGGTGTTCGCCGTCTCGCAACGGCGTGTGCGGAAGTCAACCTTTGAGCAGCGCACGCGCCATCACCATTCGCTGGATCTGGTTGGTGCCCTCGTAGATCTGCGTGATCTTCGCGTCGCGCATCATGCGTTCCACCGGGAAGTCGCGGGTGTAGCCGGCGCCGCCGAACAGCTGGACGGCGTCGGTCGTCACCTGCATGGCCACGTCGGACGCGAAACATTTAGCGCTGCTGGCGAAGAAGGTCTTGTCGGGCTCACCGCGCTCGACCTTCGCCGCGGCGAGGTACACGAGGCTGCGGGCGGCCTCGATCTTCATGGCCATGTCGGCGAGCATGAACTGCACACCCTGGAACTCGGCGATCGTCTTGCCGAACTGTGTGCGGTCTTTGACATACGCGCGTGAGGCATCGAGCGCGCCCTGTGCGATTCCTACCGCTTGGGCGCCGATGGTGGGCCTGGTGTGATCGAAAGTGCGCATCGCGGTCTTGAAGCCCGTGCCCGGTTCACCGACGATCCGGTCGGCCGGGACGGTGCAGTCGGTGAAGTAGAGCTCGCACGTCGGGGAGCCCTTGATGCCGAGCTTGCGTTCCTTCGCGCCGACCTCGAAGCCCGGGTCGTCGGCGTGGACCACGAAGGCCGAGATGCCGGCCGCGCCCTGGTCGGCGTCGGTCACGGCGAACACGGTGTACCAGGTGGCCACGCCGGAGTTGCTGATCCAGGCTTTGGCGCCGTTGAGGACCCAGTGGTCGCCGTCGAACCGGGCCCTTGTTTTCATCGCAACAGCGTCTGAGCCGGATTCTCGCTCGGAAAGTCCGTAGGCGAACAACGCCTGTCCGTTTGCCAACGTCGGCAGGACCTGCTTCCTGAGGTCTTCGGACGCCGACAGCAGCACGGGCATGCTGCCCAGCTTGTTGACCGCCGGGATCAGCGACGAGCTGACGCACACCCGGGCGACCTCCTCGATCACGAGGCAGGCGGCCAGGCCGTCCGCGCCTTCGCCGCCGTACTGCTCGGGGACGTGGATCGCGTGGAACCCCGCCGCCGTCAGCGCCGCGCGGGCTTCTTCGGGGAAGCGCGAGTTCTCGTCGACGTCCGCGGCGTGCGGGGCGATTTGTTTTTCGCACAGGGAACGTACGGTTGCGCGCAATTCGTGGTGTTCTTCGGACATGCGGAAGGCTTCGAAGTCAGGGTTCGCGAACGGCTGGTTCATGTCGGTCTCCATCTGCCGAGGGAAGGGTCAGGGGTTGGCCGCCGAGCATCATGAGGGGGATGGTGGCGAGGGTGGCCAGCGCGGCGATCACGAGCCACAGCGCGTAGGAGGCGCCGCCGGCGAGCGCGGCGAGCAGGTACGGCGCGGCGAACCCGAGGTAGGCCAGCGCGTAGAAGATGCTGACGAGCCCGGCGAACTCGTGCTGCTCGGCCATGCGTTCCACTTTGTCCAGGCCGGTGACCATGAGGATGCCGTAGCCAGTGCCGAGGACCACGGCCGTCACGAGGACCAGCGGAGTGACCGGGTGCCACGCGACGAGCGCCGTGCCGGCCAGTCCGAGTGCGGTGACGAGCAGCCCGGCCACCGGGGCGTGCAGGTGCCCGGCGTGCGCGAGCCGGCGCGCGATCGGCTGGACGAGCGCGCCGAGCGGCAGCGTCAGCCCGCCGACCAGCCCGCTGAACGCGACGGGCGTGCTGATCGCGCTCGCCGTGTGGCTGGGCAACAACGCGGGCAGGGTCGCGATGCTGATCGCGACCGTCCCGAACACCCACGGCGCCCACGGCACCACTCCGAGCAGGAAGTGGCGCGACACCGCCGGCCGTGGCAGCCACTGCGCGCGCTCGGCCCGCGCGAGTGCCGGCGCGGTTTCCGGCACCCGCCACGCGAGCACGAGCACTCCGGCCATCAACGCCAGGTGCACGACATACGGCAGCTCCACCGGCCACGGCAACCACTGCGCGAGCGCGCCGGCCAGCAACGGCCCGATCCCGAACCCCAGCGACAACGCGGCGGCCGAGCGCCGGGCGCCACGGCCGGGCGGGGACAGCTCGGTCACCCACGCGGTGCCCGCGCTGTACGCCGCGCCGGACGCGACGCCGGCCAGGAACCGCCCGACGTACAGCGAGGGCCACCACACCGGGCCGAGCATCAGCACGAGCGTGGCCAGCACCGAGACGAGCATCGCGGGCCGCAACACGGCGCGCCGCCCGTACCGGTCCGCCGCCCGCCCGCTGAAGATCAACGCCGGCACCAGCCCCACGGCGTAGATGCCGAAAATGCTCGTCGCCGCCGACTCCGGCAACCCGAGCTCACCCCGGTAGACCAGCAACAGTGGCGTGAAGTGGTTCGCCCCCCACGCAACGCCGAACAACGCGGCCGCCGCCCGCACCCAGGCGACTCGACTCTGCGTGGACTGGTGCACGTTCAACTCCCAAGCGAGATTCTCGTTGTGGGGACAGGGATGTCAGGACCGCGGGGGCTCCTCCACGGCTGCGGCGACCGGTGTGGGCCGACGCGCGCTGCGCCGCGGCTTTCGGAACCGGTCGGCGTTGTCAGCGTTGTTCGGAATGGCTCATGGCCGGCTCCCAAACGAGGTCTCCGTTGTGGCAACGGGAAGTCAGGACCCCTGGGCCCTTCGACAGCCGGCGAGGACTTCGGGGGAGCAGTTGCGGCGACTGGGGTGGGCCGCTGCGCGCTTCGCCGCGGGTTTCGGAACCGGTCGGTTCCCCGCTGTTCTGGATGCTTCACGGTCGACTCCCAAGCGAGGTTCTTTGGTTGCCGGGGTGTCAGGACCCGGGGCTCTTCGACGGCTGGCGAGGACATCGGCGGCGCAGCCACGGCGACCGGGTAGGCCGACGCGCGCTTCGCGGCGGCTTTTCGGAACCGGTCGGTTCCCCGTTGTTCGGGATGGACCACGGGCAACTCCCCGACGAGGCTTGTGTGGTGGCCGGGATGCCGGCACCGCCGAGGCCGCGGCGCGGAGCGGGTGTTCGGGCTGTGCGGATTCGCACACCGAGTCACGGCAGGCGGGCGGGTTCGACGGCCGGCCAGGTCGCCGGTGGGGGTTGCCGCAGCGACGAGGGTGGGACGGGCGTGTGTTCGGCGGTGGCGTGGAGCTTGCCGTCGCGGGAGGTGATGGAGCCGGCGCGGAGCATGGTGGTGATGAGTTCCGTGGCGAGGGACTCGGGGGAGCGGCGCAGCAGCCAGGCCGCGTCCTTGAGCCAGGCGCGCGCGTGGAGGTAGGGCTCGACTTCGTCGGTGGGGATGCCGTCGCGGATCATGAGGGCGTAGGCGAAGACGCGGCGGGCGCCGTATCAGACGGCGCCGTCGGGGTCGTCGACGAGGCGCCGGGCGCGGCGCGCGGCGTTGGCGAGGGCGGCGCCGGTGTCGGCGGGGATGGGCCCGTGTGCGGGAAGGAGCACGCGGGGTTCGAGATCGATCAGGTGTTGTACGGAACCGAGCGCGGTGGTGGTGGCATCCGGACCGTCGAGGGCGAGGTTCACCCAGCCGACGTCGTAGTCCGACAACGCGTCGCCGACGGCGAGGAGGCGTTCGTCCGGTTGCCAGAGGGCGAGATGGCCCGGGGTGTGGCCGGGTGTTCGGATCACCTCCCATCCGGTGTCGCCGAGTAACAAAACCTGTCCGTCGTCGAGCAGTTCGTCGACGGAGTAGGGCGGCACGGGCTGGTCGAGGTACTCCATCTGGCAGCAGCCGGGGTCGCGCCGGGCGACGGCGAGTGCGTCGCGGGCGCTGGCGGCGATGCCGGCGCCGCTTTTCTGCAGCAGGGCGTTGCCGCCGACGTGGTCGCAGTGCCAGTGGGTGTTCACGACCAGGTTGAGCGACGCGGTGTGCGCGCGGACCCACTCGGCCGTCTCTTCCGCGTGCCCGACGAAGCCGCTGTCCACCAGGGCCGGTTGCCGGCCGGGCAGCAGGAGCAGGTTCGCGTCGGGGAACGGGCGCTGCTGCCAGGCCAGCCACGAAGGTAAGCGGTCGAAGTCGAAGGGCACGGGTCCTCCTTCGGAAGTCACAAGAGTCCACTGTGGAGAAATGTCCACTGTGGAACCGTAGCCACGCGCGCACGCGCGCGGGAGCGGAGCTCCGAACGCCGTGCGGCACGGGATTGATTGTCGCAAAAGGAAAACCGGGTTTCAACGCGGTTACCCCCGTTCAAGGGTAGCGACGGGCCGGCCGGAAAACGCATAGTCGCGGTATCACGCCGAAGGAAGGATCGCTGGTGACCACGAGCGACGCACACCGGGGCTACAAGGCGAGCCGCGACCAGCTGTTGGCATTGCGCGGCAAGCACGTTCGCGCGGTCGAGGAGTTCCGCTGGCCCGACCTCGGCGAGCGGTTCAACTGGGCCGTCGACTGGTTCGACGCCGTCGCCCGCGACAACGCCGACAACGACCGCCCGGCCCTCGTCATCGTCGAGGAAGACGGCTCGGAGACGCGGCGAACGTTCGGCGAGCTGTCCCGCGCGTCCGACCGCTTGGCGACGTGGCTGCGAAACCGGGGTGTCCGCAAAGGACACCGCGTGCTGCTGATGCTCGGCAACCAGGTCGAGCTCTGGGAGGCCATGCTCGCGATCATGAAGCTCGGCGGCGTGATCATGCCGACGACGACCGCGCTCGGAGCCGCCGACCTCACCGACCGCATCACCCGAGGCGAGCCGCGGCACGTGATCTGCAACGCCGCCGACACGCCTAAGTTCGCCGACGTTCCCGGCGACTACACGCGGATCAGCGTCGGCCCGGCGGAAAACCGGGCCGACTTCCTCAGTCCCGATCTGCACAGTGCCGACTTCCGCTGGGCCGACCTCCATGAAGCCGCCGATCTGCCGCACACCCCGGTCGAACACCCCGGCACGGCACCCGGCGACCCGCTGCTGCTGTATTTCACCTCCGGTACCACGACGCGGCCCAAGCTCGTGGAGCACACCCAGGTCTCCTACCCGGTCGGGCACCTCGCCACGATGTACTGGCTGGGTTTGTGGCCGGGCGACGTCCACCTCAACATCTCGTCCCCGGGCTGGGCGAAACACGCGTGGTCCTGCTTCTTCGCCCCGTGGATCGCCGAGTCGACGATCTTCGTCTACAACTACAGCCGCTTCGACCCGGCCGCATTCCTGAACCAGCTGCGTGTGCGAAAAGTGACAACGTTCTGTGCGCCGCCCACCGTCTGGCGCATGCTGATCAACACCGACCTCGGTGCCCGCCCGGCGGGCCTGCGCGAGGCGATCGGCGCCGGCGAACCGCTCAACCCCGAGGTGATCGAACGCGTCCGCGCGGCGTGGGGCATCACCATCCGCGACGGCTTCGGCCAGACCGAGACCACCGCACAGGTCGGCAACACCCCCGAATCCGACGTCCAACCGGGCTCCATGGGCCGTCCGCTGCCAGGGGTTCCGGTCGTGCTGGTCGAACCCGCGAGCGGCAAGGTGGTCTCAGGACAGGGGGAGGGCGAAATCTGCCTCGACCTGGCACAGCGTCCGCTGACGTTGATGACCGGCTACCTGGCCGACGACGAACGCACCGCCGAGGCCATGGCCGGTGGCTACTACCACACCGGCGACGTCGCCTCGATCGACGAAGACGGCTACCTCACCTACATCGGCCGCACCGACGACGTCTTCAAGGCCAGCGACTACAAGATCAGCCCGTTCGAACTCGAGTCGGTGCTCATCGAACATCCCGCTGTTGCCGAGGCGGCCGTGGTGCCGGCGCCTGACGCCGTCCGCCTGGCGGTGCCGAAGGCCTACATCGGACTGGCGCCCGGACACGAGCCCACCAAGGAGACGGCGCTGTCCATCCTGCGCTACGCCCGCGAGAACCTCGCCCCGTACCAACGCGTGCGCCGCCTCGAGTTCGCCGATCTGCCCAAGACGATCTCGGGCAAGATCCGCCGCGTGGAGCTGCGGGCCCGCGAACTCGGCGCGGAAGCCGGCACCGAATGGCGCGACGACCAGTTCCCCGACCTGGCCCGCTGAACCGCCGAACCGCCGAACGCTGAACCGCCGAACCTCGACTGCCGAAGGACCGCCGCCATGCCTGGCTCCGAAACCTACGAACACTTCCTCTCGCTGCACACCCGCCCCGAGGGCCTCGTCATGCCCAACGCCTGGGACGGCCTCTCCGCCCTGCTCATGGCCGACGCCGGCTTCGAAGCGATCGGCACCAGCTCGGCCGCGTTCGCCGCGACGCTGGGCCGGTTCGACGGCCGCCACGCGGTGAGCCGCGAAGAACACCTCGACCACGCGAAACTCCTGAAGCGGCTCACCGAGCTCCCGATCAACGGCGACTTCGAGGACGGCTACGGCGAGGCCTGCGAGGACGTGGCCGCCACCGTCGAGGCGGCGGTCGAGGCCGGGCTGGCCGGCATCGGTGTCGAGGACACGACCGGCACCGGCGAGAACCCGATCCGGCCGTTCGACGAGGCGGTGGACCGCGTGCGCCATGCCGTCGCGGCGGCGAAGCAGCGGATCGTCGTCACGGCCCGCGCCGACAACTTCATCCAGGGCGTCAACGACCTTGACGACACCATCCGCCGCCTCAGCGCCTTCGCGGAAGCCGGCGCCGATGTGTTGTTCGCGCCGCTCCCGCCCGACCTCGCGTCGGTGGAGAAGATCGTGCAGGCGGTAGCGCCCAAGCCGGTCAACGTCGTGGTGTCACCGGCGGACAAGACGCTGACGGTGTCCGAACTCCACCAAGCCGGTGTGAAGCGGATCAGTCTCGGTTCGTCGCTTTACGCACACGTGATGTCCGTCCTCGATCAGGCCGCGATCGATCTGGCCGGCGGTGACCTCGCCGCGGCGACGAGCGGCTCGCGGTTCCGGTTCCGCCGCCTGCTGCGCCAGGCCAAGGGGTGACCGGCGGCGCGGGGATCGAAGCAGCCATTGTGGACATCGCGGCGGGTCGTGCGGTGGTGGTGGTCGATGATGAGGATCGTGAGAACGAGGGCGATCTGATTTTCGCGGCGGAGAAGGCGACGCCGGAGTTGCTGGCGTTCATGGTTCGCTACACCTCGGGGTATGTGTGCGTCTCGCTCACCGAAGCCGAGGCGGATCGGTTGGATCTGCCGCCGATGTATCACACGAACCAGGATGTGCGCGGTACTGCGTACAGCGTGACGGTGGACGCGGCGGAGGGCATCACGACGGGTATTTCGGCGGCGGATCGTGCGCACACGATGCGGTTGCTGGCTGATCCGGCGGCGTCGGCGAAGGATTTCCGCCGTCCCGGGCATGTGGTGCCGTTGCGGGCGAAGGAGGGTGGTGTGTTGCGCCGTCCGGGGCACACCGA
>NZ_JBFBAE010000016.1:0-125477 GCF_040689465.1 Amycolatopsis sp. NPDC051373
CCGGGGCCGGCGCGGGGGCGGGCTGTCGAGGTCGCGGTCGCGAGGCGGGCGGCGCGCACCGGCGGGCGGCGGAGCCTGGCCGGCGCCCGCGGGACGACCCGAGCCCGGCGGGCGCGTGCGCGGCCGAGCGGGCGGCTCGTCGCCGTCTTCGCGGCCGCGGGGCGGCTTGCCGTCCTTGAGTTTCACGGCGGCGTCGGGGTCGCGTTCCCGGAAGATGCGGAAGAACCCGAACAGCAGCGTGACACCGGTGGTGATCGCCATCGTCGGGAAGCCGTTGATCAGCGGCGTGCCGACGTTGAGCAGCTTCGACAGGGTGTCGCTGCCCGAGCCGGACCCGCCGGTCAGGAGCACCACACCGGGCACCGTGACGGCCAGCACCAGCGGCGGCTGCACCATCGGTCCGAACAGAGCGCGTCTTTGCACCGCGCCCACCGCGAGCACGGCCCCCACGAAGTAGCCCGCCTTGAAAACGAAGTCGAGGCTGCCCTTGGTCTTCTCGTCGATGATGGCGCCCAGCACGGCCAGGCCGAAGCCCACGAGGACAGCCGCCCACCAAGGCAGGCCGCGCCTCTCGCCGACGACGAGACGCTCGTCCCAGGGCACGGTGGCGTCTTCGGCATCAGGATCGCTCTGGCGATCGCGTATCGCGGTCACGAGGCAACACCGTAGCCGTTACTTGTCACGATCTTGCTGCCACTGCCGAAGACCGCCCTGACCAGCCACCCGGCAGCGTGACGTGGGTTGCCGACCGCCGGAACACGTGGTGCCGGGCGGGCCGTCGCGATGCGGACCGCATCCGGTCCGTGGTCTGGTCACCTGACCTGCGGATACAGCCCACTGGTCTGGTCCGACTCATCGTCCCGTCGACGCTTCGACGCCAGCCGCCCCGTCGCGCACCGGCCGCGGCGGGCGTCGACGCGGAACGTTCCCGCTCCCCGGAAGCCTCACAGCGACGGAACCAAACCCGGGGCAGCGCAAATGCCCCATCGGCCCCGAACCGGCCACGGCCGGTACACACCGTGACGAGCCGTGCGGCCCCGGCTGCCGAGGCCATGAGCCACGCCGGGCGGGCCGCCGCTGCCTCGGATTGCCGTCGGCTCGGTGCTGTTTCGCACGTCCGATGCCGGTGACGGGCCTCCGGGCGAGTTCGTCACGGGTGCCGCAGGTCGTGCGGGCGTGAGCACCAGCGCGGCAGACCATCGGCCACCGCTCGGCAAGGGCTGCCCGGCGAAGGGCCGAGGAGGCGCCGTCCGCACCTTGCCGTTGGCTCTCGGCTCCTTTCCTCACCTCCGGCACCGGAGATGAGCTGCCGGTCGCGTTTGTCTGGCGCGCTGCAGATTGCGCGGGTTCGACCACCAGGGCCGCAGACCACCAGTCGCGCGCACCAAGCGCTGCCGACCGAGCACCGAGCAGGAGCTCGCCTCGCCTTGCCGCCGGCTCGGCTCCCCTTGTACGTCCGGCTGTACGTCCGGCTGTACGTCCGGCGCCCCGCCGGGCGCGTCTTTGTGGGTGCCTGCCGACGTTCGTGCGAGCCCAGCCGCCAGCTGCTGTGGCCCGTCAGCTACGACTGACGGCCCGGTGACGGGCTGCCGGCCGCGTCCGTCGGGCGCTGCAGGTCGTGCGGGCGTGACCACCAGCGCAGCAGATCATCGGCCACCATCCGGCAGGGGCTGCCCGGCGAAGGGCTGCGAGAGAACCGACCTCAGCTAGCCGCCAACTCGTCCCCCTTCCGTACCTCCGGCACCGGCGACGGGCTCCCCGACGCGTCCGTCAGGGGTGCCACCGTCGCGCGGAAGCTCTCCAGCGCCTCCAGCTCCCGCCGTCGCGCGGAGAGGAAACGCTGCAAGTGCGTGCTCGTCAGGTTCAGCGCCTCGACCGCGTTCCCCGCTGAACGGTGCGCGGCCGCAGCCCCCGCGCGGACCTGCTCGACGTCCTCCACCAGCGCCCGGTCGCTCGCCGCGAAGAGGGCAGCCGACGCCAGTACCCCGAACCCCGTCGGTCCACACAGGAACACCCGGCGGTCGATCAGCCAGCGCAGCAGCTCCGGGTCGGTGTCGAGCGCGGCGACCACGGCCGCGTCGGACGGGACGAACATGATCGTGCCGTAGATCGCGTCGGCCCAGCGCTGGTAACCCTTGCCGGCGAGCTCGGCCGCGCGGGAACGGATCTGGCGCACGTGGGCGCGCAACGCGTCGAGCCGTTCCTCGGGATCGTCGGTCTCCACGGCCTCGGCCCAGATCGCCATGCTCGCCTTCGCGTCGACGGGCACGGTGCGGCCGCCGCCCACGCGCAGCACCATGTCCGGCTTCGCACTGCCGCCGCCCGCCAGGTCGGTCTGCAGCGTGAAGTGCAGTTCTTCGCGCAGTCCCAACGCGCGCGCGGTCTCGACCAGTACCTGCTCGCCGAGCTCACCGCGTCCGCTGATCGACGCGAACGCCACCTCGTACCGCCGCAACGCCAGCTGCTGCTGGTCGTTCTTCGCGCGCTCGGCCGCCACGAGCCGCGCCGCCGCGTCGGCCCGGCGCATGCCGTCGCCGTAGAGCCGCCACAGCAGCGCGACCGCGATGCACAGGAGCAGCGCGAGCACGACGGCCGCGGTCGTGATCACCGTCTCCACCCGAGTCTCCTTTCCCTGCCAACTCACCCGGACCGGTCGGAACGGCCGGTGCCGATCGACGCGGACATCATGGCGGACCGCACCGACAAAAACCGGCACGCTCAGTCGCGCTGCGTAGCTGACCAGCGCGTTCACCGGTTCGGTGGTCGGCGTGTCCACCAGGGCCCTGATAGGGTTCGTACACACGTTCGAGTGGCTCTCCGGCGAGTCTCCGCGGTTTAGTCGTGATCGCCTCTTACCGTGGTTGCCGTGAGACTCCTCCACACCTCCGACTGGCACGTCGGCCGCACGTTCCACGGCGCCGACCTGCTCGCCGAGCAGGAGGCCGTCCTCACCCACCTCGCCGAGCTCGTCACGAGCGAGCACGTCGACGTCGTGGTGGTGGCAGGCGACATCTACGACCGCGCGGTCCCTTCGGCCGAAGCGGTCCGAGTCGCGACCAAGGCCATGAGCCGCATCCGCCAGGCCGGCGCGCAGCTCGTGATCACGCCCGGCAACCACGACTCCGCAGCACGGCTGGGCGCCTTCGCGGACTTCGCGGCGGCCGGCGGTCTGCACCTGCGCGCCACCATCGCCGGCCTCGCCGAACCCGTGCTGCTGAACGACGAACACGGTGACGTCGCGATCTACGGCATCCCGTACCTCGAACCCGAGTTTTCGCGTCACGCCCTCGGCGTGCCTGAAGCGCGCGGCCACACCGGCGTGCTCACCGAAGCCATGCGCCGGGTACGCGAAGACCTTGCCACGCGGGCGAAAACGCGGTCCGTCGTGCTGGCCCACGCCTTCGTCACGGGCGGCGCGAGCAGCGAATCCGAACGCACCATCGCCGTCGGCGGGGTCGAGCAGGTTCCGGGTGACGTCTTCGACGGCGTCGACTACGTCGCACTCGGCCACCTCCACGGCCCGCAGACCCTCGCCGAGCACCTCCGCTACTCCGGCAGCCCGCTCGCGTACTCGTTTTCCGAAGCGCGCCAACGGAAATCGGTCTGGCTCGTCGACCTCGACGCGGCTGGGCTCGCCGAAGTCCGCCGCCACGAACTGCCCGTGCCACGCCCACTCGCGACGTTGCGCGGCGAACTGCAGGAGCTGCTGGACGCGCCGGAACACGAGGAATGGCGCGACCACTTCCTCTCGGTCACGGTCGTCGACCGCGTGCGCCCGGTCGACGCGATGCGCCGCCTGCGCGAACGTTTTCCGTACGCGGTGCACCTCGACTGGGAGCCGGAAGGCGGGCTCGCCGGCGCGCAGCTGAAGTACGCCGACGCCGTCCGCGGGCGCACCGACATCGAGATCGCCCGCAGCTTCCTCGACGACTGCCGCGGCGCGCTCCCCACGGAAACCGAGGAACGGCTGGTGTTCCTCGCGCTCGAAGCGGCCAACCGGGTGGCGGTGGCGAAGCTGTGAGGCTGCACCTGCTGGAGGTCGAGGCGTTCGGTCCGTACGCGGGCCGCGAGGTGGTCGATTTCGACGCGCTCGGCGCAGACGGCCTCTTCCTGCTGCACGGCGACACCGGCGCCGGCAAGACCACGCTGCTCGACGCCATCGCCTTCGCGCTGTTCGGCGTGGTCCCGGGCGCACGGGGTGATGTGAAGCGGCTGCGGTGCGACGTCGCCGCGCCCGAGCAGCTCACCGAGGTCGTGCTGGAGCTGACGGTGCAGCGCCAGCGGCTGCGGATCGTGCGCAGCCCGGAGTACCAGCGCGCGAAGAAACGCGGCGACGGGTTCACCACGCAGCAGGCGAAGGTGTCGCTCACCTGGGTCGGCGAGCCGCCGGCCGGGCTGCCGCCCGACGGGGTCATCCGGATCGACGAGGTCGCGCGGACCGTCGAACGTTTGCTGGGGATGACGGCCGCGCAGTTCTTCCAGGTCGTGTTGTTGCCGCAGGGGGAGTTCGCGAAGTTCCTGCGCTCCGACACCACCGAGCGCGAGAAGCTGCTGGAGCGGCTCTTCGGCACCGAGCGGTTCTCCGACGTCGAGCGCTGGTTCGCCGACCTGCGCGCCGAACGTGGGCGGGCGCTGGAAAAGCGGCAGCAGGAGCTGCGGGAGCTCGTCGCGCGCTACGCCCAGGAAGCGCAGCAGGAGCCGCCGGAAGAAGACCGGGCGGAGTGGGTCGACGCCGTGCTCGCAGAGGTCGCCGCACGCGCCGAAGCGGCGGAAACCGAAGCGGCACAAGCACGTTCGGCCGCGACCAAGGCAGAGACCACGTTGCGGGAAGCCGAGGAGGACGCCGACCGCATTCGTCGCGTCCGCACCGCGCACACGCGTCTCGCGCAGATCGCCGAGACGGCGGCCGAGCGCGCGGAGTGGACCGAGGAGATCGCGGCCGCGCGGCGGGCGTCGGCCGTGGTGCCCGAGGTCGAGCTGCTGGAACGGCGGAGTTCCGAGCTGGGCGACGCGCAGCTCGCCGAGGCCGATCACACGCGGGCCTTGAGGGAGCTGGGTTTCGACTCCGTCGGCCTCGCGTCGGCGGACCTGCGTGAGCGCGCCGGATCGTTGCGCGAGGAAGCGGGTGCGCTCGCCGAGCTGGTCGCGGAGGCCGAGCAGCAACGCGTCGACACCGAGCGGCGAGACGAGCGGAAGGTCGCGGCCGGTGCGGCGGCCGAGCGGGTCACCGAGCTGCAGACGCGGCTGGCGGAGCTGCCGGAGCGGCTCACGGCTGTGCGAGGCGAAGCCGCGTCGGCGGCCGAATCGGCGGCGAAGCTGGACGGTGCGAAGGCGCGGGTCGAGGAGCTGACTGTCGTTTCGCGCGCGGCCGCCGAGCTGCCGGAGGCCGTCGCGAAGGTCGGGCGCGGTGAGGCCAAGCTGCGTGAGGTCGTGGACGCACACCAGGCGGCTCGTCAGCATCGGCTTGACCTGCGGGAACGTCGGCTGGAAGGCATGGCCGCCGAGCTGGCCGCGAGCCTGGCCGACGGCGCGCCGTGTCCGGTGTGCGGGTCGGCCCAGCACCCGGAGCCGGCACGGCACGGGGCTGAGCTTGTGGACCCAGCCGAGGAACGGGCCGCGGAGGAGTCCGAGCAGAAGGCCGGTGCCTTGAGGCAGCGCGTGGTGTCCGCGCTGGAGGAGGCGAAGGCGCGGCTGGACGCGTTGCGTGAGCGGCTGGGTGAGCGGACGGCCGAGTCCGTGGCCGCGGAGCTGACGGAGGCTCGCGCGAGCGTGGGGGCGTTGTCCGAGCAGGCCGCGCGGAAGGACCGGCTTGCACGGCAGGTCGTCAAGCTGGAGCAGGAAGCCGACCAGCTGGCGGAGCACCGGCGGCTGGCCGACCAGGCCGTCACGGAGGCACAGGCTGAGGTCCGCGCGCTGGAGGAACGGCTGGCCGAACGCTCGAAGCGGCTGCTCGAAGGGCGTGGCGAGTTCCCGGACGTCACGGCGCGCCGGCGGCATCTGCTCACGTTGGCGGGTGCGTTGGATTCCGTCGCCGAGGCGCGCACGGCAGTGGATGGTGCGGAGTCCCGGCTCGCCGAGCAGCACGGTCTGGTCGAAATCTCCTTGCATGCCAAAGGTTTCGCCACGTCGGAAGAGATGCGTGGCGCGGTCCGCTCCGACGAGCAGGTCACGAAGCTCGAACAAGGTCTCGCCGAAGCCGAGGCGACGGCCGCGGGGGCGCGCGAGCTGCTGGCGCAGCCCGAGCTGTTCGGCATCTCGCCCGACGACGTCGTCGACGTCGCGCCACTGGGCGAAGTGGCGAAGGCCGCGCGTGAACGGGCGGACACGGCGTTCGCGGCGCTGAAATCCGTGGCGGCGCAGCACGGTGAGCTGAAGAAGCTGGCCGCGCGGATGGGCAAGGCGCTCGCGGAGTTCGAGCCGGTCCAGAAGGAGTACGACGAGCTGCGCGCACTGTCCGAAGTGGTCAACGGCCGCGGCCAGAACTCGCGCAAGATGTCGCTTCGCTCGTACGTGCTCGCCGCCCGGCTGGAGGAAGTCGCGCTCGCGGCCACCGCCCGGCTGCGCACCATGAGCCAGGGCCGCTACTCCTTCGTGCACTCCGACGCGGCCGGCGCACGCGGCACTCGCGGCGGCCTCGGCCTCGACGTGCTCGACGACTACTCCGGCGCCGTCCGCCCCGCGAAAACCCTGTCGGGCGGCGAATCGTTCCTCGCGTCGCTCTCGCTGGCGCTCGGCTTGGCCGACGTCGTCGCCGGCGAAACCGGCGGTGCGCTGCTCGACACCCTGTTCGTCGACGAGGGTTTCGGCACCCTTGACGCCGAAACCCTCGACGTCGTGATGAACATCCTCGACGAGCTCCGCGCGGGCGGCCGGGTCGTCGGCCTCGTCTCGCACGTCGAAGAACTCCGCCAACGCATCCCGACCCGCCTGCGCGTGCACAAGTCACGCACCGGCTCACGGATCGAGCTCCGCATGGCGTAACTCAGGGCGAGACGTGGCCTCCGCGCTGCGGCGCGGAGGGTTGTGGGACTGCCGACGAGAAGTGCGGCCTGCCTGTTCAGACAGCCTCGCTCGTGAGCGGCCAACGGTTGACGTCAGCTCCCAGCAGAAGCAGCCTATGGCGCTGCCGGGTGCAATGGGAAGGCGGCGGTCGCGTTCCGGGAGCCGGCTGATCCTGTTGCGCGGGGGGCCATGGGGCTGCGGACGAGGAACAGCGGCGTGCTTGCTCAGACAGCCTCGCTCGTGAGCAGGCGACACCTGGAGTCAGGGCCCGGCGGAAGGTGCTGATGTGGCAGCCGGTCAAGCGAACGGCCGAATTCCGAGCGCAGGCAGCTGCCGTGGTCGCGGACGGTAGGGGTCGGCTGCGTAGGTCAAGCGGCCTCGTGCATGAGCAGCCAGCGCTTCGCGTCCGTACCCCAACGAAAGTTGCCCACCGCCCCGCCGGTGCGGACGATGCGGTGGCAGGGCACGAAGAGGGCGGCGGCGTTGCGGGCGCAGGCCGAGGCGGCGGCGCGGACGGCCGTGGGGCTGCCCGAGAGCGTGGCGTACTCGGCGTAGCTCACCGGGCGGCCCGGCGGGACCTTGCGCAGCATGTCCCACGCGTGCTGGCGGAAGGCGCCGGAGCGTTGGCGGACCTCGATGTCGTCGACGGCGTCCAGTTCGCCCGCGTGGTAGCGGCGGACGGCGGTGGTGACGGGGCCGAGGTCGCGGCGCTGGGTGAGCGTGGCCGGGGCCAGGGACGGGGAGATGAGCGTGGTCAGCTCGGCGACGTCGGCGGTCCAGCCGGAGGCGAGGACGGCGCCGTCGCCTGTGACCACGGCGGTAAAGGGGCCGATCTTGGTGTCCACAGTGGACCAGAAGGCGGCGCTCACGAGAGGTTCTCCTCGGGGTCGAACATCTGCAGGTATCGGGTGGCGTACGAGCTCCATGGCCGCCAGCCGCAGGCCGCGCCGGGCAGGTCGAGGCCGAGGGCGGCGGCGGAGCGGCGCACGGCGGGGTCGGTGGTGAGCAGGACGTCGGGGGCGCCGAGCACGCGCATCAGGACGTAGTCGGCGTCGATGCCGAGCGAGAGCAGCTCGGCCCGCAGCTCACCCGGATCCCGGCCGACGTGGGGGTCGAGGCTGCCGTCCGCCAACGCCGCGGCGACCGCCTTGACGTGCGGTTTCACGTCGGCGGCAGCCACGACCTCGGGTGTCGGGAACAGCGTCGTCAGGGTGTCCATCGGCGGCTCACCGGACGGTACCCGGGGGCCGAGCGCGGCGACGGAGGCGGCGGCTGAGCCGAGCGCGGCGCGCAGGACCAGCTCTGGCCCGTCGACCGCACCGGGCACGCGCAGGCCCGGCACCTTCGTGACCAGCGGCGCGAGCACCGGATCCGCACCGAGGACGCGCGCGACGGCCTCTGGATCTGCGTCGAGATCGAGCAGCCGCCGGACGCGGGAGACCGCGCTGCCGAGGTCGCGCAGGTCGGTCAGCGCGAGGTCGCACCGGACATGATCCGGTTGCGGCGATAGCCACACCAGGCCGGGGCCGTGGGAGAGGCGCAGCGTGCGGCCGTAGCCGGTGATGCCGTCAGCGCTCTGTTCGACCGCCTCGATGCCCGGCAACGCACGCGACGCGTGGTAACGCAGCACACCCTGTGCGTCGAACGGTGCGCGGAACGGCAGGCGCAGGCTCAGCCGTGTCGAGCCGGTGGGTTCGGCGCGGCGGCCGCGACGCAGTGAAGCCGCGCGAAGCTGCGAAGGCGTCGTCGCGAAGACCTCGCGGATCGTCTCGTTGAACTGCCGGATGCTGGAGAACCCGGCGGCGAACGCGACGTCGGTCAGCGGCAGCGCCGAGAGCTCGATGAGCAGCCGCGCGGAGTAGGCACGGTGGGCGCGGGCGAGCGCGAGCGGGCCGGCTCCCAGTTCGGCGGTGAGGACGCGGCCGATCTGGCGTTCCGAATAGCCGAGCCGCCGCGCCAGGCCGGGCACGCCTTCGCGCTCGACGAAGCCGTCGGAGATCAGGCGCATGGCGCGGGCGGCCAGATCGGCGCGGACGTTCCAGTCGGGTGAACCCGGCACGGCGTCGGGCAGGCAGCGCCGGCACGCGCGGAAGCCGCTCGCCTGGGCGGCGGCCGACGTGGGGAAGAACCGCACGTTCTGGGCCTTCGGCGTGATCGCCGGGCACGACGGGCGGCAGTAGATGCCGGTGGTGCGCACGGCCATGATGAACTGGCCGTCGAACCGCTGGTCGCGGGCGGTGACGGCCCGGTAGCAGCGCTCGGTGTCGCGCCAGAGCGGGGCGGTCTGGGTGGCCATGTGGTCGATGGTGCCAGCAGGTCGCGGGCTTGGCTGGCGGGAATCCGACACGGCGTTACCGGGTCGGCCGGGGCGTTGGCCGGGCACGTAGACTTCACTGTCGTGAGTCTGACCCTCGGTATCGTCGGCCTGCCCAACGTCGGCAAGTCCACCCTGTTCAACGCGCTGACGCGCAACGACGTGCTCGCCGCGAACTACCCGTTCGCGACGATCGAGCCCAACGTCGGCGTCGTCCCGCTGCCGGACCCGCGGCTCGACAAGCTGGCGGAGATGTACAGCTCGGAGAAGATCGTGCCGGCTGTCGTGTCCTTTGTGGACATCGCGGGCATCGTGAAGGGCGCGTCCGAGGGTGCCGGGTTGGGCAACAAGTTCCTCGCGAACATCCGCGAGGCCAACGCGATCTGCCAGGTCATCCGCGTGTTCGACGACCCGGACGTGGTCCACGTCGACGGCCGCATCGACCCGTCGAGCGACATCGAGACCATCAACACCGAGCTGATCCTCGCCGACCTGCAGACGCTCGACAAGGCCCTGCCGCGCCTCGAGAAGGAGGCGCGCACCAAGAAGGAGGCGCGTCCGGCGCTCGAGAACGCGCAGCGCGCCAAGGAAATCCTCGACGCGGGCCGGACGCTGTTCCAGGCACAGAAGGAAGTCGACTTCGAGGCGCTGCGTGAGCTGAGCCTGCTGACGACGAAGCCGTTCCTGTACGTCTTCAACGCCGACGAGGGCGTGCTGACGGATTCCGGTCGCCGCGACGAGCTGGAGAAGCTCGTCGCCCCCGCCGACGCTGTCTTCCTCGACGCGAAGGTCGAATCCGAGCTGCTGGAACTCGACGACGAGGAGTCCGTGCGCGAGCTGCTGGAGTCCGTGGGCCAGGCCGAGCCGGGCCTCAACGCCCTCGCCCGCGCCGGCTTCCACACCCTCGGCCTGCAGACCTACCTCACCGCCGGCCCCAAGGAATCCCGCGCCTGGACGATCCCCCAGGGCGCCACCGCCCCCCAAGCCGCGGGCGTCATCCACACGGACTTCGAGCGCGGCTTCATCAAGGCGGAGATCGTGTCCTACGCCGACTTGATGGAGGCCGGCTCGATGGCCGCCGCGCGCGCCGCGGGGAAGGTGCGGATGGAGGGCAAGGATTATCTGATGGCGGATGGCGATGTGGTTGAGTTTAGGTTCAACGTCTGAGCCTGCTCTCCGTAAACGCGGTCCTTGTTCCGGCGTGGAAACTCTAAATTGACCCGGTGATCCGCGAACTGGAGGCCGCCCTCGCCGAGCACCGCGCGGCGCCGTTCCCCGCTCCCGAGGTCGTGCGGGGCCGGGACTACGGCTCGGTGTGCGCTGTGATGATCGACGCCGACATCTACGCGCCGTCGGAGCGGGTGTCTCGCGGAGAATTGCCGGCGGATGACCGGTGGAACTGGCTCGCGGAATGCGAGGCAAGACTGCAGGACTCGCTCGCCGAGTTCCCCGAAGCAGGGCGGCCGTACTACGCGCGGCTCCTGCGGATCGCCGAACTGGCGTTCCAGCGCATGGAGGCGATGGCGCCGACCCACGCCAGTTGACCGGAGGTCAGGTGAGCCCTGTTCGCTCGGTCAGACGTTCTCATCGAGGATTTCGCCCAGCTCCGTGCGCCGGCGCTGTCGGACCGTGGCGGCTTTCGTCACGGCCAGGCCGCAGAGCGCGAGCACGATCGCTGACACGGCGAGGAGCAGCCAGAACGTGCTGCCATCGGCAGAAGTGAGCGTGCCGACGAAGATGAAGACACCGACGAAGCCGTAGAACAATGCAAGCCTCACCTGCCTGGCGAATTGCTGTGCGTAGAGCTTGTGCTTCTGCCGGGCGGCGTCCAACGCTGCGGCCGATGGTGGTTCGCCGGCGACCGTGAACGGTCCGTCAGTGAGGTCGTGGACGGAGGTCGTTCCGGGCCGGGCGAGCTCCAGGCTGGGGCGCGCGCTGTCTTGTGCCACTCGGCGTACTTCCCAGCCCGCGGATTCTGCGGCGCGGCGGACGTCGTTCAATGGGATGGCCGGGTACTGACTGGCGTCCAGGAGGTAGCGGCCCTGGACGTCCGGCTCGGCAGCGGCCAGCTCACCCGCCAAGCGAGTACGCGCACTGCCGACCTCGGCAGGCTCGGTTCGCCGAGTGAAGTGCAGTGTCCAGGCTGTATCGCCGACGTCTTCAGCGCACAACATCCAGCCCTGCCCGCCGAGCACGTCCAGCAGCTCGGCTTTGGGGATCTCCCGATACTCCAGCCAGTCGAGGTCCAGCGAAGTGCCGGAGCCGAGGCTTTGCAGCCGGCACAGCTGACTTTCGCGACGGCGCCGCCGGGTCGCCCGCGGTGTGCCGGCCACCTGCGCGGCGAGGACCAGCACGACCAGCGACAGCGCGGGCAGCAGCAGCCAGAGTGCGATGGAGTTCGCGACCTTGTCAGACATCCAGTGACAGCTTCCGTCGCTGCTGAGGCGGCTTGAACTCGAGGCCGCGTGCTCCGTTGTAGGTCATCCGCTCGCCGACGTACCGGTAGCCGCGAGCGGTGGCCAGCTCTTTGATCATGTGGTCGCTCAACGGGTGCGCCGACCACACGGCGACCAACGCCGTGTCGGACCCCGGACGCAGTTTCGCCAGCTCGCGGTGCACCTGCTCGACGGCTTTGCCCAGCCGCTGGGTACGCCGGCGCAGCCGGTCGGCGAGCAGACTCAGCGCGACCAGGGCGACCACGCTCGCGCCGATCACGTTCGTCACCATGCCCTCCTCGTCATCATGGATTCACGCATCTAGTGTGGCGTTGATCGATTTGGTCGACGACGGATCGGTGAACGACACGCTGTTCACGATCCCGTTGAGGATCTCCATCAGGTACGGCCAGTCATCGAGACTCTCGCTGGACAGGCCGAACGTGGTAATCCGACGTCGGTCTGGGCACGCGAAGCTGACCTGTGCTTGACGGACCCGGTGCTCGGCAGGAGCCGGTTCGCCGAGCGGGCCGAACGGCACAGTCACCAACAGCTCCTCGGCGACGATCAGACCGTCACCCGCGGGAAACCGCTCCAGCACCACTTCACGTGGAGAGCCGGGCGTGCGCAGACCTCCTGCCGCGCCGGCGAGCGGACGTTCCGCGTGCAGGTCCGCAGCCTGGACGGTGACTGAAAACTGAGCGGTGACTATCCGGTGGGGGTCGGTCTCGGACCGAGCGCAGCACAGTCCCAGGTAGACGCCGCCGTGGTCGTTCAGCTCGGCGATCAGGTATTCCTGGCTGTAGGCGAGATGCAGTGCTTGACGCTCGGTGAGCCCGTGCAACGATGCCCGGAGCCGGTCGTAATTCCGCCGAACCCTGATCTCCGGATTCTCCGTCAGGTCGATCTCGTGTAACTGTTCCAGCACCTTGAAGGCCAGCGGCGCCTCGGTGCGTCCGGGATTGAGCAGATCCGAGATTCCCACGCTCACCTCGCGGTCAGGATGCCGGTGGCCAAACCGCCCCAGCCGGCTGCGTTCTTGGCATCGGTCGTGGCGTCGTGCGTGTCGAACAGGCCCGCTGCCGACGGCACTTGCAAAGCGACGTTGGTTCCGCCTTCGAACGCCTTCGCGACGTTCTGCGTCAGCGCGGGGTCAGTGAGCGCTCCGGTGCCCATCGCCTTGTCCGCCAGCCACTGCGCGGCCTTGCTCGGGTCCTTCATCTCGCTGATCACTCGCGGCATTTCGTCGGCGAACGCGCGCCCGCCCGCCGCCGCGGCGTCGCTCGCGGTGCTCAGGGCGCCACCGGCCCTGGTGACGTCGACCAGCCGGTCGACACCGGCGACGGCGTCACCTGCGGCGTTGAACCCCTTCGACACCGCGCCGATGCCGGGGATCAGCCCCACAACGTCGCCGCCGAGCGAGACCCAGGCGTTCGGGTCGTCGTACTTCTCGTTGACCACCATGTCCGCGCCGTGCGCGGCCAGTGCGACGGCGCCTGCACCAAGGGCGATCGGCCCGCAAATCGGGGTCAGAACGGGGATGAACGCCAGCGCACCGGCCACGGCGGACACGATGCCCGCGATGTCCCCGATATCGCCGAGGTGGTCCTTGAACCATCCCCCGATGTCGTCGAACATGCTGCCGAGCGAATCCCAGAACGACTCCTTGGGAGCCTCCTCCGCGGCATCTTTGAGAGCGTCCGCGCAGGTGTCCGCGTCGTCTTCCCATGCATCACGCACGTCTTCGGCCTGCCTGCGGAGATCTTCCACCCTGGCCCAAGCGGCGTTGGCCGCGCTGATCTTGTCCGTCGCCTCGTTGTGCATCGTGGCGTTGTCAGGCTGCTGCAGTGCAAGGTCTCGGGCGGACTCCGCGGCGGAGTTCTTCGCCTCGGCGTCACCGAGAGCTTTCCGACACTCCTCTTCCAGCTGCTTTGCCTTTTGCTGGTGCGCGTCGAGCCGGTCGGACCAATCGGCAAGAGCTTTGCCGGCCAGTGCCAACGATTTCTGGCCTTTGTCGAGGTACTCGGGTAGCTGGTCGAGCTTCCCGGCGAATGCTTCGGCGGCATCACCGGTCCAGACGTCTTTCTTGTCCTGGATGGATTTCAGCACGTTGAAGGCTTCGTCCGTGTAGGTGGCCGTGTCGCTGATTTGCCTGGCCAGTTCACGAACTGTGCTCACATTGCCGCGCGCCGGCTCGAACCGGAGAGACGGGTAGTCGGCGTCGCTCATCCAGCGGTCGCCTCCTCGATCTTGGCGGCCATGTGCTGGAGTGATCCCTTGAGACCTTCTTCCAGTTCGGCATAGCCTTGAACCGCGTTGTCGAGGCCGCCCTTGATGCCGGAGACGGCTTCCTTGATCTTCTTCAGCCCTCCGGCCCAGTCCGATGTGAAATCGGCACAGGCTTCGTCGAGATCGTCCGGGCCGATCGAGTCCGGACCGACGTCCTCCATGCGTTTGGTGGCCTGCTCGATGTTCTCGCCGACGCGGTCGAGATTCTTGCCGAGCGCCTGCAAACCGCCGATGTCGACGGTGAAGTCGGGCATGTCGAGGTCCCCCCTCGGGCATCGCGATGTCCAGTCCTGTTCGTCGGCAGGCGCCAGCAGCCGACGAAAGGCCCACCTTAGTCAAAATCGGGCGTTTCTGGTGCTGATTCGCCAGGTCCGGTGAAGGTGTGGACTGAATTCACGACAAAGTGAGGGGGTATCTCATCGAGGCGGCTGCATGTGCGCGCCGAGGGTGACGAGTCCCGAGGGCGAAAGAAGGCTCAGCCGAGCAGGCCGAGCACCACCAGAACCGCCAGCGTGAACGCCGTGGCGAACATCGTGATCCAGGCGCGCTGGGTGGCGGACAGGGTGGTGGGCGAGTTGTTCATCGCGTGTCCTAGCGGGGGCGGGGCGGGCGGATTCCGCTGGGATAGCGCGCTGATCAAGGGTGGTGTTACGGCCTGTGGTCGAGATCACGGTGGGCGCGGAAAGTGCGCCACAGGACCGCGCCGGCGGAGGCCACCATCAGGGTGAACGCGATGGTGCCGACGACGATTGCCTGGGTCATGGAAAGAGATCCCTCCTCGTGGAACGTACGAAGAGGGGACGTCTCAGACCGCGGAAGGTGTCGCGACAGTAGGGCGCGTCACACGGTGAGCGCGGCGTCGATCTGGCCGGCGAGCGCGAAGTCCTTCGAGGTGAGGCCGCCTTCGGAATGGGTGGAGAGGCGGAAGGTCACCGTGCGCCAGCGGATGTCGATGTCCGGGTGGTGGTCGGCGGCCTCGGCGAGTTCGGCGACGCGGACGACGTAGGCCACGGCGTTCGGGAAGGAAGACAGGGTCACCGAACGGGTGATCGTGGCGCCGTCGCGCTGCCAGTCGGGCACGGTGGCCAGGGCGGACGAGATCTCGGAATCGCTCAGTAGTTGCGCCATGTGTCCAATGGTGAACCCGTTTGGGCTACGCTGCACGGTTGCCACGGGAGTCCGGTACGCCGGGCTGAGAGGCGGGTGCCCGAGACCCGCGACCGTTCGCACCTGATTCCGGATCATGCCGGCGCAGGGAGGCCTGCTCTCCTTGCTCACGGCGAAGTGCAGGAGGGCAGATGATTCCGCGGACCGCACGCACGGTGCTGGGCCTGGCCACGGTCACGGTGCTGGCGAGCGCGTGCTCGCTGTCCGGCGGCTCGGGCGGCGACGCCCAGCAGACCCCGACGGTCACGCTCGTCACCCACGACTCGTTCGTCGCGCCGCAGGACGTGCTCGACGCGTTCCAGCGCCAGTCCGGGATCAAGCTCAAGATCCTCAAGTCGGGCGACGCGGGGGAGCTCACCAACAAGCTGGTGCTCACCAAGGCCAACCCGATCGGCGACGTCGCGTTCGGCGTCGACAACACGTTCGCCTCGCGCGCGCTGAACGAAGGCGTCTTCCAGGCCTACACGAGCCCCGAGGCCGACCGCGGGCCGCAGCGGTACTCGGTGGACCCGCAGCACCGCCTGAGTGCCGTCGATGTCGGCGACGTCTGCGTCAACATCGACCCCGCGTACTTCGCGAGCAAGCACCTGCCCGAACCCAAGACGTACGACGACCTCGCCGACCCGAAGTACAAGGACCTCACCGTCGCCGAGAGCCCCGCCACGGCGTCGCCCGGGCTGGCGTTCCTGCTGGGCACCGTGGCGAAGTACGGCGAGCAGGGCTGGCACGACTACTGGGCCAAGCTCAAGGCCAACGGCGTCAAGGTCGACAGCGGCTGGGAAGAGGCCTATACGAAGAACTTCTCCGGCTCCTCGGGCAAGGGCCCGCGCCCGATCGTGGTCTCGTACGCGTCCTCGCCGGCCGCCGAGATCGGTGACGACGGCAAGCCGCGCACCAAGGCGCTGCTCGACACGTGCTTCCGCCAGATCGAGTACGCCGGCGTCCTCGCGAACACCAAGCAGGTGCCGCAGGCCCAGAAGGTGGTCGACTTCCTGCTCTCGCAGCAGTTCCAGGCGACGGTCGCGGCCAACATGTACGTCTACCCGGCCCGCGAGGGCGTCGACCTGCCCGCCGGCTGGGCCGCGGCCGCGCCGCTGCCGCAGGACCCCGCGACTCTGCCCGCCGACCAGATCCAGGCCGGCCGTGAGAAGTGGATCGGTGAATGGCGCTCGCTCATGGGCGCGTAACGCAGGCGCAGACCGCGCGCACGGCGGGCCTGGCGCTGCTCGGACTGCTGCCCGTCGCGTTCCTGGTCCTGTTCTTCGCCTGGCCGGTCGTCGCGATCCTCGGCCGCGGCTTCTCGGCGGGCGGCGTGGACACCGTCCTGGCCGACGCGCAGACGTGGCAGCTCGCCGCGTTCACGCTGGTCAGCGCCGCCGCTTCGACGGTCGTCGCCGTGGTCGCGGGGCTGCCGGTGGCGTATGTGCTCGCGCGCGTGAAGCTGCCGGGCGTCGGGCTGGCGCGCACGCTGGTGCTGGTGCCGTTCGTGTTGCCGACGGTGGTCGTCGGTCTCGCGTTCCGCGCGTTGTGGCCCGACGGCGGCGTGTTGCCGCTGGTCCTGGCGAACGCGTTTTTCAACGTCGCCGTGGTCGCCCGGACCGTGGCCGGGCTGTGGAGCCACCTCGACCCGCGGGCGACGGAGGCCGCCCGCGCGCTGGGGGCCTCGCCGTGGCGGGCCTTCCGCACGGTGACGTTGCCTGCGCTCGGCCCGGCCGTCGCGTCGGCCGCGGCGGTCGTGTTCCTGTTCTGCGCCACCAGTTTCGGCGTGGTGCTCATCCTCGGCGGCGGCCGCTACCGCACGCTCGAGACCGAGATCTATCTGCGCACGGTCGACCTGCTGGACCTCTCCGGAGCGGCCGCGCTGTCGCTCATCCAGTTCGCCGCCGTCCTCGCCGCGCTCGCACTCGGCGCGATGGCCCGACGCCGCCGCGAGAACGCCGTGAAGCTCAAGCAGTCCGCTCCCCGGCGGCCGAGAAAAGGCGAGTGGTGGACGGTCGGTGCCGCCACGGTCGTGATCGCGCTGCTGATGACGCCGATCGTCGCGCTGCTGGTGGAGTCGGTGTCCACACCGGACGGGTGGAGCCTCGCCGGCTTCCGCGCGCTCGCGAGCACCGGCACGGACGACGCGCTGCAGGTCAGCGGCTGGGTCGCCGCCAAGAACTCGCTCGCCGCGGCCACCGACGCGACGCTGCTCGCGATGACGGTCGGCGTGCTGGCCAGCGTGGTGCTCGTCGCCCTGCGACGCGCACCCGGCCGCCTCGCCCGCGGCATGGGCGAGACGATGGACGCCGCCCTCATGCTGCCGCTCGGCGTCTCCGCCGTGACGGTCGGCTTCGGTTACCTCGTGACGCTTGACGCGCTGCCCGGCGACCTGCGCACGTCACCGCTGCTCGTTCCGCTCGCGCAGGCGCTGGTGATCATCCCGCTGGTCGTGCGGATGATCCTGCCGGTGCTGCGCGCCGTCGACGTGCGGCTGCGCCAAGCCGCGGCCACGCTCGGGGCGAGCCCGGCGCGCGTGTGGCGCGAGATCGACCTGCCGCTCACCGCGCGTTCGCTCGTCGCGGCCGCCGGGTTCGGCTACGTGGTGGCGCTCGGCGAGTTCGGCGCCACGAGCTTCCTCGCCCGACCCGACGCGCCGACGCTGCCCGTGGCCGTCGCGACGCTCATCTCGCGCCCGGGCGAGCTCAACAACCAGATGGCGTACGCCGCGTGCGCGCTGCTCATGGTCGTGACGGTCGCGGCCGTCGCGCTGATCGACCGCTTCGGCTCCGTGCGCGGGCACGGCACGGTGGGGGAGTTCTAGATGGCGCTGGCAGTGCGGGACCTCACGGTCCACTACGGCTCGTTCGCCGCGGTGCGCGACGCGCACCTCGACATCACCGACGGCGAGGTGCTGGCCCTGCTCGGACCGTCCGGCTCCGGCAAGTCGACGCTGCTGCGCGCCATCACCGGCCTCGAGCCCATGACGTCCGGTTCCGTGAGCTGGGACGGCACCGACCTCGCCACCGTGCCCGTGCACCGGCGCGGGTTCGGGCTCGTTTTCCAGGACGGCCAGCTCTTCCCGCACCGCGACGTCGCCGCGAACATCGCGTTCGGCCTGCGCATGCACGGGATCCCCAAAGCGAAGCACCGAGCACGTGTCGAAGAGCTGCTGGAATTGGTGGGGCTCAAGGGATTCGAGCGCCGGCGCGTCACCGAGCTGTCGGGCGGCCAGGCCCAGCGCGTGGCCCTGGCCCGCGCTCTCGCGCCCGAACCGCGGCTGCTGCTGCTCGACGAGCCGCTCTCCGGCCTCGACGCGGGGCTGCGTGAGCAGCTGGCCATCGACCTCGCGGATCTGTTGCGGCGCAGCAAGATCACCGCGCTGCTGGTCACCCATGACCAAGAAGAGGCGTTCACGCTCGCCGACCGCGTGGCCGTGCTCGACGCCGGGGAGATCCGGCAGGAAGGCGCCGTGCGCTCGGTGTGGCGCAACCCGGCGGACGACGACGTCGCGAAGTTTCTCGGCGCCACGTCGTTCGTCGACGGGCTCGCCGCGGGCGGGGTCGTGCACACCGATCTCGGTGATGTCACGCTCCCGGAACCCGAAGACGGTCCGGTGCGGCTCGGCTTGCGGCCGCACGCGTTGCGGGTGGCCGAAACCGGCGTGACCGGCGAGGTGACGGCCGCGGTGCACCGCCGGGAGCACCTCAGGCTGGTCGTACGACTGTCCGAAAAGGACACCGTGGACGCCGTCGCCCCCGTGACGGCCGACTTGCGTGCGGGCGATCCCGTCCGGCTCGCACTGGACCCGGACGGGATCGCGATCGTCGGCTGAAATCCCTCGAGCTCAGCCGTCTCGAGTGGCGAGCCGGCCGTAAGCCAGCGACAGCCCCACGATGATGTAACAAGCCGCCCGCAACGCACCTTCGGTGAGCATCGAGCCCGAGATCGGATCGGTCAGCACTTCGGTCGGGGCCTCACCCCAGTTGCGCGTGAGCAGGAACGGGTGCAGCCAGTCGAGCGAGGTCAGGAACCCCAGGATCGTGAACACGATGTCGCCGGCCAGCACCGAGGCCACCACGAGCATCGGGTGTTCCGTCCAGCTCGACACGGCCAGCGCGACCGCGCCGACGGCCCACAGCTGCAGCACGATCCAGCCCGCCACCAGCAGGATCCGGCCCAGCGCCGCGCCGAGCGACAACGTCGTGCCCGACAGCGTGAACAGCGATCCGGTGCCGTTGATGATCAGCCCGGTCACCACGCCCGTGACGCACATGGCCAGCACCGCGACCACGCACACGACCGCCACGCCGATGGCCTTCACCACCAGCAGCCGGCCGCGGCTGACCGGGGCGACGAGCCACGCGCGCAACGTGCCGTGGGCGGCTTCGCCCGCGAGCGCGTCGGCGCCGGCCATGGCCGAGGCCAGCGGCAGCAGCAGGGCCAGCGTCATCGTCAGCGCGGCGATGGGCAGCACCAGCGCGTTGTTCACGGCCGACGCGAGCAGCGCCGCGTCGCCGTCGGCCGGGCCACCGTCGGGCCCGCTGTCGCCGACGAGCGTGAGGCCGATGCCGATCACGATCGGCACCACGGCCAGTAGCGCGAGCACGGCCAGCGTGCGCGGGCGCCGGAAGATCCAGCGCAGCTCGGCCGCGACGAGCCGCGGCAGCGGCACCGTGTCGTGGCCGGTGCGGCTCACGGGTGCCGTGAGCGTCGCGGTGGTCATGCCGCCTCCGCGGAAGTGAGTACGTCGGCGGTGGTCATGCTTCCCCCTCGGATTCGGCGCCGGCCGGGTTCTCAGCGCCTTCGGTGAGCCGCGCGAACAGGTCCTCCAGCCCGGTTCGCGCGCGAGTCGCCTCGTGCACCTCGACGCCGGCGCCCACGAGCACCTGCAGCACCCGCGGCGCGGGCGTGGCGGTGAGGTCCGCGCGGACACCATCGGGCGTCAGCCGGGCCCCAATGCGGTTCTCCCGCAACACTTCCACGGCGTGTTCCGCGTCGGGCGTGCGCACGAGCAGCGCCGCGTTGCCCGACTCCAGCAGCTCGGCCAGCTCGCCCTGCGCGACGACGTTGCCCGACTGCAGCACGGCGACGTGGGTGCACGTCGCCTCGACCTCGGCGAGCAGGTGCGAGGACACGAGCACGGTGCAGCCGTCGGCGTGCAGCTCGCTGATGATGCGGCGGATCTCGCGCGTGCCGGCGGGGTCGAGGCCGTTGGTCGGCTCGTCGAGGATCACCATCCGGCGCGGCACGAGCAGCGCCGCGGCCAGCCCCAGCCGTTGCTTCATGCCGAGCGAATAGCCCTTGTACCGGCGGCGCGCGGCGACCGTGAGGCCCACGCGTTCCAGCGCCCCGTCCACGGCCGCGGGGATCGCCCCCGACGCCAGCCGCGGCTCGGCTGCGGCGAAGCGCAGCAGGTTGTCGCGCCCGGAGAGGAACGGGTGGAAGCCCGGGCCCTCCACCAGCGCGCCGACGTCGGGCAGCGCGTGCGGCGCGCCGTCGGGCATCGGCCGGCCGAGCAGCTCGACCTCGCCCTCGGTGGGCCGCACGAGGCCCAGCAGCATGCGGATCGTGGTCGTCTTGCCCGAGCCGTTGGGCCCGAGCATCCCGAGCACGGCCCCTTCGGGCACGTCGAGGTCGACGTGGTCCACCGCGACCGTGCCGCGGTAGACCTTGCGCAGCCCGCGCGTGCGCGCGGCGAGCGGGACCGCCGGGGCGGACACCTCCTCGGAGATGCCCGCCCCGGCTACCAGCGCGCTGGTCGTGTCGGTCACTTCTGGCCCAGCGCCTCGTACAGCACCTGCTCCGGCACCGCACCGGCGGCGAACCGCCCGTCGTCGGTCAGCACCGCGCCGCCGACCTTGGTGGTGAACAGGTAGCCGCTGCCCCAGGTGCCGTTCACGCGCTTGGCGAAGCGGCTGAGCAGCTGCTGCGGGTCGGCGCCCCGGCCCTCGGCCCCGGAGGCACCCGCCGGCTTCTTGCCGGACAGCGCGTCGGCCGGCACCTTGCCCGTGATCACGGTGTCCCAGCCGTCACCGACGAGCTTGGTGTCCTGCATGGCCTCGTCGGCCTTCGCCTTGGTCTGGTCGTCGACCTTCGCGGTCTTCTCCGTGACCTTGGCGCCCTGCGGCGGGGTGAAGGTGAACAGGTCGGCCGGCTGCGGCGCGAACTTCACCTCGTCGAACGCCACCTGCAGCGCCGGCGCCGTGGTTCCGTTGCTCAGCACGGAAAGCCGCAGCGGCATGCGCGTCTGCGAGTCCACGGCCACGCGGATTTCGCGCAGCAGGGTGCGTTCGGTCGGCTTCGGCGTGAAGACCAGCTCGTAGGCCGGGCGGTCGGCGACGTTCGCCGTGCCGTCCACGGAGACGGTGCTGTTCTCGCGCACCTTGGCCAGCAGTTCCTTGGTCGCCGTGGCCGGGTCGGCCATCTCGCCGGCACCCATGTCGTGCTTCGTGGCGACCTCGGCCGGGATAGTCGTCTTCGTGGCCGAGTTGTTGCTGGAGTGGTAGTCCCACACCGTGGTGCCGTCGCGGACGATCGTCTCCGGCGAAGCGCCGTTGGTCAGCGAGATCTTGGCCTTGCCGGTGCCGTCGCTGAACACGTGCGCGGAGTCGACGTTCAGCGCGCTCATCCCCGGGATCGCGCCGCCGGCGGCGCCCATCGCGGGCAGGCCGAGGTCATTGCTCACGCTCACGGTGCCGTCGAACGGACCGGGGTTGGCCGTCATCACCGACTGCACGAGGTCTTCGGCGCTGATCGCCGGCAGCTTCGGCGCGTCGCCGGCCGAAGCCGGCATCGCGACCACCACGAGCCCCCCGACCCCCAGAGCGGTGCCGACGACGGCCGCGGTGATGGCCTTCTTCTTCGGATCCATGTCGTCTCTCCCTGTGTTTCCGAGCCCCAGTGTGCTCGGCTCCCGGAACCGACGCTTCTCTCTCGAGGCTGAGATTCCCCTGAATGCTCGGCCTCCGCGGCTGAGATCGCGCTGAGAGGTCGCGCACGACCTGCGCAAACCGGCCATGATGAAACTCGTGAAACCTCGGGTGCTGGTGGTCGACGACGAGCCGGGCGTGCTCAAGGCGCTGCAACGCGGCCTGCGCGCGGAGGACATGGACGTGGTCACGGCGGCCGACGGGCCGTCCGGGCTGCGGCTGGCGCGCACGGGCGCGTTCGACGTGGTGCTGCTCGACATCATGCTGCCCGGCCTGTCCGGCTATCGCGTGCTGCAGCAGCTGCGCGCGGAGAACGTGACGACGCCCGTCCTGCTCGTGTCCGCCAAGGACGGCGAGATCGACCAGGCCGACGGGCTCGACCTCGGTGCCGACGGTTACCTCGTGAAGCCGTTCTCCTTCGTCGTGCTGGTCGCGCAGGTGCGCGCGGTGCTGCGGCGCGCCGGGCCCGACGCTTCGCGCGGCACGCTGCGGCTCGGTTCGCTGGAGGTGGACCGCGCATTGCGGCAGGTGCGCTGGGACGGCACTGAGGTACCGCTGTCGCCGCGGGAGTTCGGGCTGTTGGAGGTGCTCGTGAGCCGCGCCGGCACGGTCGTCACGAAGGACGAACTGCTGCGCGCGGTCTGGGGCGAGGAGCAGGCCGTGACGCGCAACCTCGTCGAGGTCTACGTCGGTTACGTGCGGCGCAAGCTCGACGCGGTCGGCGCGGGCGCGCTGCTGCGGACCGTGCGCGGCCACGGTTACCTCGCGTCCGACGCGCAGCTGGACGAGGTCATGTGATCGGCACACCGTCCTGGTGGCGGGGCCGTTCGCTGCAGGTCCGGATCACGGTGCTGGCCACCACGATCACGCTCGCCTGCCTGCTCGGACTCGCCACGCTTGCCGCCAGCCGGCTCGAGCCGCTGCTCGTCGACTCCGTGGATCACGAGCTCAGGGCGGCACTCGGGCCCGCGTCGGCCTCGGTCGCGGCGGGCCGGCCGCCGGCGGGCGCGGATCCGGTTTCGGTGCGCGTGCTGGACATCTCGGGCGCGCCGGTCGACGGTCAGCCACGGCCGCCGTTGAGCGGCGACGCGATCGGGCAGCTCAAGGCGGGCGTGCCCGTGCAGACGGATGGCGACCGCTGGCGAGGCCAGGTCGTGAGCGGGCCGGACGGCAGCCAGCGGCTGGTCGTCGCGGGCGCGGGCCTCGTCGGGTTCGCCGCGGCCGTGCACTCCGGCGGGTTGTGGCTGGTGATCGTCGCGCTGGTCGGCGCCGTGCTGGCGGGGCTCGCGACGTGGCTGGTGGTGCGCTTCGCGCTTCGGCCGGTGGCGCGGATGCGCGGCCTGGTGCGCTCGTTGCCGCCGGGTTCGCGGCTGCCGCTGCCGACGTCGCACGACGAGCTGCGCGCGCTGGCCGAGGAGTTCAACGCGCTGCTCGCCCGCCAGGAAGAGGTGAGCAGCCGCCTTCGCCGCTTCACCGGCGACGCGGCGCACGAGCTGCGTTCGCCCGTCGCGTCGATCCGCGTGCAGGCCGAGGTCGCCGTGACGAACCCGGATCCGGAGCTGGCGCAGGAGACGCTCACGGACATCCTCGCCGAGGCCGAACGCCTGTCGGCCCTGCTCGACGGCCTGCTGTCGCTGGCCCGTTCCGACGCCGGCGAGGTGCCACCATCCGAGCCGGTGGAGCTGGTCACGGAGGTGCGGGCGGCCGTGCACCGGCTGCCGGCCGGCGCGCCCGAGGCGCGGGTGAGCGCTGCCGTCGCGCAGGCGTGGGCGCTCGCGACGCACTCGGAGGTGGAGCTCGTGCTCGACAACCTCCTGCGCAACGCCTGCCGCTACGCCACCGGCCAGATCGTGGTGTCCGTGCTTGCCTCGCGCTCCGACGTCCGCGTGGTCGTGGACGACGACGGGCCCGGCATCGCGCCCGAGCACCGCGCCAAGGTGTTCGACCGCTTCTACCGCGTGGCCGACGACCGTGCCCGCTCGTCCGGCGGAACCGGCCTGGGCCTGGCAATGGTCGCCGAGGCCGTGCGCCGGCGGGGCGGGCGCGTACGCGTGGGGGAGTCGCCGGACGGCGGTGCGCGCTTCGAGGTCAGGTGGCGTGCGGATCGGGCCGCGGCAACCGGGTGAACGCCGTGCGGGACACTGGGCCGATGGACGGGGTCATCGTCGGGGCGGCGCTGGTGCGCGACGGGAAGTTGCTCACCCAGCAGCGGGCGTGGCCGCCGCACCACGCGGGACAGTGGGAGTTGCCGGGCGGGCGCGTCGAAGAAGGCGAGACCGACTCGTACGCGCTGGCTCGCGAGTGCCAGGAGGAGCTCGACGTCGCCGTCACGGTGGGCGGGCGCGTCGGTGACGAGGTGCCGCTGCCGGGCGGGAAGGTGCTGCGCGTGTACTCCGCCGCGCTGATCTCCCCGGGCGACGAACCGCGCGCGGTCGAGCACACGGCCTTGCGCTGGGTCGGGCCGGACGAGCTCGACGACGTCGACTGGCTGCCGGCGGACCGCGGGTTGATCCCGGCGTTGCGCGCGTTGCTGATCAGCTGACGTTCTGCCGTGGCAGGGGCGGGTTTCCCTTGTGTGTCAAGGAAAACCCGCCCCTGCTCTTCAGCCGGCGCCAATCAGGCGCAGCGCCGAGGACAGCCGGTGGTCGCCGCGCTCGGCGGCGCGGATGGCGCCGGCCTTGCGGACGCGTTCGAGCTCCGCCGTGTCGGCGAGCAGGGCCATCGTGCGTTCACGAACCGGGCGCAACTCTTCGATCACGGCGTCGGCGACGGCGTCCTTGAGCACGCCGTAGGACGGGTACTCGTCGGCCAGCCGGTTCGGATCGCGGCCGGTGCAGGCGGCGAGGATGTCCAGCAGGTTCGCGATGCCCGGCCGGCTTTCCGGCGCGTACGCGGGCACGGACCCGCCGTCGGTGCGCGCGCGACGGATCTTGCGGCGCACCTGGTCCGGCTCGTCGAGCACGAAGACCACGCCCGCGGCGTCGTGCGCCGACTTGGACATCTTGCGCGTCGGCTCGGCCAGGTCCTTCACGCGCGCGCCCGTGGGCGGCAGCACGGCCCGCGGCACGGTGAACACCTCGCCGTAGGTCGTGTTGAACCGCCTGGCCAGTGTGCGGGCGAGCTCCACGTGCTGGCTCTGGTCCTCGCCGACCGGCACGTCGGACGCGCCTTGCAGCAGGATGTCCGCGGCCATCAGCACGGGGTAGGTGAGCAGGCTCAGCCGGACGCCGGCCTGGCCCTTCGCCTTCTCCTTGAACTGGATCATCCGCGCGGCCTCGCCGTAGGAGCAGGTGCACTCGAGGATCCACGTCAGCGCGCCCAGCTCCTTCGCGATGTCGGACTGCACGAACACGCGCTCGGGGTCCACGCCTGTCGCCACCATCACGGCGAGCTGCTCCGTCGCCAGGGCGCGCAGCTTCGCGGGGTTGTGCGCGGTGGTCATCGCGTGCAGGTCGGAGACGAAGAACAGGTCGTCGGGCTCGCTGTCGGACGCGAAGCGGCGCAACGCGCCTAGGTGGTTGCCGAGGTGCACGTGGCCGGACGGGGTGATGCCGGATAACTGGACCACTGGGGTTCCTCTCCTGGGTGTGTGCCCCGGGAGGAGACCCGCCTGATAAGCGAGAAGGCCGCCCACCGGGGCGGCCTTCGCTGGAGTTCAGCGCAGAGCAACGGGGCCGCCGGAGGGCGGCCACCACTGGGTGCTGTGCGCGAACATGGTGAACACCTTAGAACACTTGCGGGTGCTCATGTGCGGAACCGGGTTTACCGTCGAGACATGTTCGTCGTCTTGCTCACCTACACCGCGCCCATCGAGGAGATCGACCTGGCGCTGCCGGACCACGCCGAGTGGCTCGGTAAGCAGTACGACCACGGTCATTTCCTGGCCTCCGGCCGCCAGAACCCGCGCACGGGCGGCGTCATCATCACGCGTCCGATGGCTCGCGGGAAGCTCGACGCCATCCTGGCCACGGACCCCTTCGCGACGCAGCACCTCGCGCACTACGAGGTGATCGAGTTCTCACCGACGAAGACGGCACCCGAGTTGCGCCTGGTCAACGAGGCCGTGGCGCACTGATCAGGGCGTTCGGCGGCAGGAGATTTCGGTCACGCTGAACGGGCGAACGGGCCGTCGTGGGGAGAAGCCGGGCCGCGAACGGCGGGTGAAACCTCTCGGAACTGTCGCCGCCGGGAAAGAAACGCTCAAGCCGCCTTCGCAAGGTCCGTTTTCGCCTTCTTCAACGCGAGAACCGGACACTTCTTGCACCTCGAGGACGACCGGCAGCACTTCTTCTTCACCTTGCCGGCCTTCATCAGCTTGCGGACGACCCCGGCTGGGGTGTCCGGCTGCTTCTTGTCCTTTTTGCCCACGGTGGGCTCCCACGTCCTCGGCGGCACTTCCTGAGTGTTCAGGTTAGGTGAGCCTAACCGATCATGGGGCGTGGCGGTCCTCACACTTCGGCAACAGGTATCCTTATGAAGTCCGCGTGTGGCCAAAGCCGGTCACGATGCCGGTTGAGGTGGCGAAGCCGTTTTGGTGGAGGCCACCGCTGGGCCCGCGACGCGGCCACCCACCCGCCTTCGTAGTTCAGGAGTCTTCGCGTGCCCGCAGCCAGCGCCACCGCAGTCGAAACCGGCCGCGCGTCCGGTAAGACCCGGCCCGACCTGCGCAACGTCGCCATCGTCGCACACGTCGACCACGGCAAGACGACCCTGGTCGACGCCATGCTCCGCCAGTCCGGCGCCTTCGCCGAACGCGCCGAGCTCGTCGACCGCGTCATGGACTCCGGTGAGCTCGAACGCGAAAAGGGCATCACCATCCTCGCGAAGAACACCTCCATCCACCGCCAGACGCCCGACGGTCAGGTCACCATCAACGTGATCGACACCCCGGGTCACGCCGACTTCGGCGGCGAGGTCGAGCGCGGCCTGGCGATGGTCGACGGCGTGGTGCTGCTCGTCGACGCGAGCGAGGGCCCGCTGCCGCAGACCCGCTTCGTGCTCCGCAAGACCCTTGAAGCCGGCCTGCCGGTGATCCTGCTGGTCAACAAGACCGACCGCCCGGACGCCCGGATCGCCGAGGTCGTGGAAGAGACCCACGACCTGCTGCTCGAGCTCGCGAGCGACATCGAGAACGCCGACCACGACGCGATCCTCGACCTGCCCGTGGTCTACGCCTCGGCGCGCGCCGGCAAGGCGAGCCTGGAGCAGCCGGCCGACGGCGAGATCCCCGAGAGCGAGAACCTCGACCCGCTGTTCGACACCCTGCTGCGCCACGTGCCGCCGCCCGCCGCGGACCTCGACGCGCCGCTGCAGGCGCTGGTCACGAACCTCGACGCGTCCAACTTCCTCGGCCGCATCGCGCTGATCCGCATCCACGCCGGCAAGCTGCGCAAGGGCCAGACCGTGGCCTGGATGCGCGAGGACGGCACGGTGCAGAACGTGCGCATCTCCGAGCTCCTCGTCACCGAGGCGCTCACCCGCGTGCCGGCTCTGGAGGCCAGCGCCGGTGAGCTCGTGGCCATCGCGGGTATCCCCGACATCACGATCGGTGACACGCTGGCCGACTCCGAGACCCCGGTGGCGCTGCCCCGGATCACGGTCGACGAGCCCGCGATCTCGATGACCATCGGCGTGAACACCTCGCCGCTGGCGGGGCGCAACGGCGGCGACAAGGTCACCGCGCGCCTGGTGAAGGCGCGTCTGGACCAGGAGCTGATCGGTAACGTCTCGATCCGCGTGCTGCCGACCGAGCGCCCCGACACCTGGGAGGTCCAGGGCCGTGGCGAGCTGGCGCTGGCCATCCTCGTCGAGCAGATGCGCCGCGAGGGCTTCGAGCTGACCGTCGGCAAGCCGCAGGTGGTGCTGCGCACGATCGACGGCAAGCTGCACGAGCCGTTCGAGCGCCTGTACATCGACTCGCCCGAGGAGCACCTCGGCGCGATCACCCAGCTCCTCGCGGCGCGCAAGGGCCGCATGGAGGACATGAGCGGCAACGGCAGCGGCCGGATCAAGCTCGAGTACGTGCTCCCGTCGCGCGGCCTGATCAGCTTCCGCACCGACTTCCTCACCGAGACCCGCGGCACCGGCATCGCGAACCACGTGTTCGAGGGTTACTTCCCGTGGGCGGGCGAGATCCGCACTCGTCACAGCGGCTCGTTGGTCGCCGACCGCACCGGCCCCGTCACCGCGTACGCGATGATCCAGCTGGCCGACCGCGGCACCTTCTTCGTCGAGCCGGGCGCAGAGGTGTACGAGGGCATGGTCGTGGGCGAGAACCCGCGCTTCGAGGACCTCGACATCAACATCACCAAGGAGAAGAAGCTGACCAACATGCGTCAGTCCTCCGCCGACGTGATGGAGACGCTGGCCCGCCCGCGCAAGATGGGCCTGGAAGAGGCGCTGGAGTTCTGCTCGGTCGACGAGTGCGTCGAGGTCGCGCCGGAGGTCGTGCGCGTCCGCAAGGTCACGCTGGACATCAACACCCGCGCCAAGGAGCGTTCGCGCGCCAAGAGCCGCGACAACGGCTGACAGTTCTTCTCGAAAGGGCGCCTCTCCCCTCGCCGGGGCGGGGCGCCCTTCGGCGTTCACGGGCGGGTCGCGCGCCGGTCACGATGCCGCGCCGCTGATCACGAACGGGAACCAGGCGGGGTTCCCGCACGTCCACCGGTTGGCGGTATCCACTCCGGTGTCGGCCGGTCCGGCCGGATGTGGGAATCTCGGTGCCGAGCAGCCTCTGGCGTGGCAGCATGTCGGCTCGGACCGCGGGAAATCGGGAGGGTACGCGTGCGGATGGGACGCAAGGCGGCGCCGGTGCTGGCGCTCGCGGGGGCGCTTCTCGCCGCGTGCTCGAACACTCCACCGCCTCCGGTGGTGACCGCGGCGCCGACGTCGAGCACCCCGTCGCAGCCCACGGCGTCGCAGATCGTGGTGGGCGTCGACGACGTGGTGGGCGGCTACAACCCGCACACGCTCGCGGACTCGTCCACGGTCACGTCCGCGCTGTCGCAGCTGCTGCTGCCCTCGGTGTTCCGCCAGTCCGACGACGGCAAGCGCACGCTCGACAAGACGCTGATGACCTCGGCCGAGGTCGTGTCGCAGATGCCGTTCACGGTGAAGTACGAGATCCGCCCCGAGGCCTCCTGGTCCGACGGCGCGCCGATCGCCACCGAGGACTTCACCTACCTCGCCGACGCCATGAAGTCGCAGCCCGGCGTGATCGAGCCTGCCGGCTACCGGCTCATCAGCGACATCGAGTCGCGCGACGGCGGCAAGGGAGTCGAGGTCACCTTCAGCAAGCCGTACCCGGCCTGGCAGACGCTGTTCGACAACCTGCTCCCGCAGCACCTGCTCAAGGACTCCCCGGGCGGCTGGCAGGCCGCGCTGGCGACGAGCTTCCCGGCCGTGGCGGGACCATTCGCGATCAAGGCCATCGACACCGCCCGCGGCGAGGTGACGCTGCAGCGCAACGACCGCTACTGGGACAAGCCCGCGGCCGTCGACACGCTGATCCTGCGCCGCTCCGACCCGTCAGGCATCGCGACCGCGCTGCGCAGCGGCAACGACCAGTTCTCCCTCACCCGCACCGACGCCAACGGCCTGCAGTTGCTCAACGACCTTGGCTCCGCTGTGAAGCTCACAACGCTGGCGCGGCCCATGGAGGCCACCGTCCTGCTGCGACCTGTGAGTGCGGTGCTGTCCGACACGCAGGTGCGCCAAGGCGTCGCGGCCCTGCTCGACCGCGGCAAGCTCATCACGGCGGGCGCCATGGGCGGCCCCGCCGCCGCCCTGAAGGCCGACGCGCAGGTCCTCCCGCCCACCGGCGCCGGCTACGCGCCCACCATCCCGGCCGGCCCGCCCGCCGCGCCGGATCCGACGAAGGCCGAGGGTTACTTCAAGGCCGCCGGCTACACCAAGGAAGCCGGCGTGTGGCGCAAGGGGACCAAGACGTTGTCGCTGGTCATCGCCTCGCCGGGCGAAGAGGAGCCCTACGCGTCGATCGCGAAGGAGCTCTCGGACGAGCTCATCGCCGGCGGCGTGCAGGTCAACACCATCACACCCGAGCCGCGCGACTTGTTCTCGACGCTGCTCGCGATGCCGGTGCTCAACGGCCAGCAGCAGGCCGGCCCGGACGCGAACGGCAACGTCGGCGTCGACATCGCCGTGGTCCCGCAGCCTGTCGGCGGCGACCCGGCCACGGTGCTCGCGTCCACCTTCGGCTGCGCCCCCGACCAGGCCACGGCCGACCCGACCAAGGCCATCGTGCCCGCCAACTCGGCCGGCCTGTGCAACGAAGGCCTCCAGGCCTCGATCGACTCGGCCCTCACCGGCTCGACGACGCTGGCGGACGCGCTGAAGACGCTCGAACCGCAGCTCTGGTCGGCCAACGTGGTGATCCCGCTGTTCCAGGAAGCCGAGACCCTGGCCGTCGGCAAGGGCATCTCCGGGCTGACGCCGGGGCCGCCGATGCTGGGGCCGTTCGGCTCCGCGGTGAACTGGACCCGCGGCACGAGCTGACCACCTGGCGGTCGCCGGTCAGCGCAGCCGATCCGCGATCTGCTGGAGGCCTTGCCGGATCAGCTGCCCGTACTCGTCGTCGCCGAGCGCGCTGATCGTCGCTTGCGCTTCGCGCAGGTGCGCACGGGCTCGGTCGAGGTCTCCGAGCTTGCGGTGGCACTCGGCCAAATTGAGGTGCAACGACGGAGACAACCCGGCCGCAGACAGCGTCAGTCCGGCCTCCGCCATGCGGGCGTCGGTCAGCCGCCCGGGGGCCGCCAGTGCGCGCTCGTCCCAAAGCAGTTCCTGTCGAACGTCGTCCTGCACGTCGGCCATCGAGTGCGCGAGCGTGCACCGGTGCAGCGGATCCCCTTGCGCACCACCGATTTCGGCCCAGATCTCGGCGAACACCCGGCGCGCGCCTTCCCGGTCGCCGCTGTGACCGAGCTGCACCGCCTCGCCGATTCGGGTGAGCGTGGGGTCCGTGATCACGGGTTACTCCTTTGTCTCACAACGAAAACGCCCCGGCGCGCGCAAGCGGCACCGGGGCGTTTCTCGTCAAGACGGACTCAGATCAGCTGCAGGCTCTCCGCGAAGTGGCACGCCGTCGGGTGGCCCTGGCCGTGGTCGATCAGCAGCGGCTCTTCCGTGCTGCACTTCTTGCGGCCCGCGTCGTCGATCTCGTTGGCGAACTTCGGGCAGCGGGTGCGGAAGCGGCAGCCCGAGGGCGGGTTCGCGGGGCTGGGCACGTCGCCGGTGATGACGATGCGCTGGCGGGTGCGTTCCTTGCGCGGGTCCGGCACCGGGATCGCCGAGATCAGCGCCTGGGTGTACGGGTGCGTCGGGCTGTTGAAGAGGTCCTCGGCCTCCGCGGTCTCCACGATCTTGCCGAGGTACATCACCGCGATGCGGTCGGACACGTGGCGCACGACCGACAAGTCGTGGGACACGAACAGGTACGACAGCCCGAGCTCGGCCTGCAGGTCCTTCAGCAGGTTGAGCACGCCGGCCTGGATCGACACGTCGAGCGCCGACACCGGCTCGTCGAGCACCAGCACCTTCGGCTTGAGCGCGAGCGCGCGGGCGATGCCGATGCGCTGGCGCTGGCCGCCCGAGAACTCGTGCGGGAAGCGGTTGCCGTGCTCCGGGCGCAGGCCCACGGTCTTCATCAGGTCACGGACCTGCTGGCGGCCGCCGTCTTCGTAGAGGCCGTGGATGCGCAGCGGTTCGGCGATGATCTCGTTGACCGGCAGCCGCGGGTCCACCGAGGCGTACGGGTCCTGGAACACGATCTGCATGTCGCGCCGCAGACGCTGCAGCTCGCGCTTCGACAGCTTCGCCAGGTCGCGGCCTTCGTAGGTGACCTTGCCGTCGGTGAGCGGCTGCAGGGCCAGCGCGATGCGGGCGGTGGTCGACTTGCCGCAGCCCGACTCGCCGACGAGCGCGAGCGTCTCGTGCGGGTAGATGTCGAACGACACGCCCGACACGGCCTGAACCGCTCCCGTGGTGCGGCGGATGACTCCGCCGCCGCGGATCGGGAAGTGCTTGACCAGGTTCTGGGCGGAGAGGACGGGCGTCCGGGTCGCCGTAACCTCGCTCATCAGATCTTCTCCGTGTCGGTCGCGGCGTCGACGGTGACCGGGACGGCTGCCGTGTCGGCCGAGGTGGCGCTGAACAGCTCGGCCGGGTCGCGGCCGATGACCTGCTCGGTGAAGTGGCAGGCCGCGAACTGCGAGCCGGGGCCCGCCACCAGGGGCGGTTCCTCCTTGTCGCAGATGTCCTGCGAGATCGGGCACCGCGGGCTGAACGGGCAGCCCGGCGGCATGTTCTGCGTGGCCGGCGGGGAGCCGGTGATCGGCGTGAGCCGTTCGGTCTTCACGTCGAGGCGGGGCAGGCTGCCCAGCAGGCCCAGCGTGTACGGCATCCGCGGCGTGTAGAAGATCTCGTCGACGGTGCCGGACTCGACGACCTTGCCCGCGTACATCACGTGCACCCGGTCGGCCTGGCCGGCGATCACGCCGAGGTCGTGGGTGATCAGCACCATCGCCGCGCCCGTCTCCTTCTGCGCCGCCTGCAGCGCTTCGAGGATCTGGGCCTGCACGGTCACGTCGAGCGCCGTGGTGGGCTCGTCGGCGATGATCACGTCCGGGTTGTTGGCCATGGCGATCGCGATCACCACGCGCTGGCGCATACCGCCCGAGAGCTGGTGCGGGTACTCGTCCGCGCGCTGCTTCGGGTTCGGAATGCGGACCAGGTCGAGCAGGTCGATCGCCTGCTTCTTGGCCACGTCCTTGCGCACGTTGTGGTGCGCGGTGATCGCCTCGGCGATCTGGTCGCCCACGGTGTACACGGGGTTCAGCGAGGTCATCGGGTCCTGGAAGACCATCGCGATGCCCTTGCCGCGGACCTTGTTGAGCTCTTTCTCGCTGGCCTTCAGCAGCTCGACACCGCCGAAGCGGATGGAGCCGGAGATCCTGGCGGTGCGCGGCAGGAGACCCATCACGGCCATCGACGTCACGGACTTGCCGGAGCCGGACTCGCCGACGATCCCGAGCACCTCGCCGCGCTGCAGGTGGTAGCTCACGCCGCGCACGGCGTTGACCACGCCGTCGTCGGTCGGGAACTGGACGGTCAGGTTCTCCACCGTGAGGACGGGATCACCGCCATGGCCATTGGACTCGTACTCGGTCATGCGCGCACCTTCGTCTGCTGGGGGTCGAACGCGTCGCGCAGGCCGTCCCCGATGAAGTTGATCGTCAGCGCGATCAGGATGATGAAAACGCCCGGGAAGTAGAACAGCCACGGGCGGGTGTCGACCGCTGTCTGCGCGGTGCTGACAAGCAGGCCGAGCGACGTGTCGGGCGCGGTTACGCCGAAACCGATGAACGACAGCGCGGTCTCGAGCAGGATGCCGATGGACACCAGGATCGTCAGGTTCACGATGATCGCGCCGAGGGCGTTGGGCACCAGGTGCCGGAAGATGATCCGCGCGTCACTCGCGCCGAGCGCCTTGGACGCTTCGACGAACTCCTTTTCGCGCAAGGAGAGCACGACACCACGGGCGACGCGGGACACGTAGGCCCAGTACAGGCCGGCGATGACCACCGCGATCAGCCACCACGTGCCACCCACCTGGTGGGCCAGCACCGCGGCCACGGCGAGCAGCGGCAGCGTCAGCACGAGGTCGGCGATGCGCATCAGCACCGTGTCGATCCAGCCGCGGTAGTACCCGGCGATCGAGCCCCAGATGGTGCCGACGATCGTCGCGAAGATCGCGATGAGCACGGAGATCTGCAGTGAGATCTGGGTTCCGCGCATCACCTGGGCCAGCGTGTCGTGCCCGACGGCGTCGGTGCCGAACGGGTGCGTGCCCGACGGCGGCGCGGAGTTGTCCTCGGTGATGGTCGCCGGCGTGAACTTCCAGACCAGCGGGCCGATGTAGGCGAACAGGACGATCAGGATGAACACGATGAGGCTGATCATCGCCAGCCGGTGCTGCAGGAAGCGCTTGAAGACCAACTGGGCCTGGCTGCGTTCCTTGACCGTGAACTCGCGCTCGGGAACGGTGTCCGGCTGGGTCGCGACGTCGAGGCGGGAGTCCGCTCCGGTCGGCAGTTCTTCGGTCGTCGATTCGTCACGCATAGCGGATCCTCGGGTCGAGCAGGCCGTAGAGCAGGTCGGCGATGAGGTTGAGCAGGATGATGAACGTGGCGGCGATGAGCAGCCACGCCTCCACGGCGTAGACGTCGCTCTGCTTGATCGCGGTCAGCAGGAACGTACCCGCGCCCTGCCATTGGAACACGGTCTCGGTCACCACGGCACCGCCGAGGATCGCGCCGATGTCCAGGGCCGTCACGGTCGTGAGCGGGATGAGCGCGTTGCGCAGCGCGTGGCGGCGGGTCACCGTCCAGCGGGGCAGGCCCTTCGCGCGGGCCAGCCGCACGTAGTCCGAGTTGAGGACTTCGAGCATCGACGCGCGCTGGAAGCGGCTCCAGGCCGCGTAGCTCGTCAGCGCGAGCGAGATGGTCGGCAGGATCAAGTGGCCGGCGACGTCACCGAGCTGTGCTCCGAACCCGTCGGGTGTGATCACCGACGAGGAGCCGATCGTGTAGAAGATCTGGTCGCCGACCGAGGTGTTGATCCCGATGCCGATCTGCTTCAGCACGATGGCGAACCAGAACGACGGCATCGACAGGAACAGGAAGCCGAAGAAGGTCGCGGTGTAGTCGAACTTCGAGTACTGGCGGGCCGCGCTGATCACGCCGATGATCACGGCGAGGATCACGGCCACGATCATGGCCAGCACGATCAGGCGCAGGGTCACGCCGAAGCGGACGAAGACCTCGTGGCCGATGTTCAGGTTCGACTGCACCGACGGGCCGAAGTCACCGCTGAAGACACCGGTGATCCAGTGCCAGTACCGCTCGAAGATCGGCTGGTCGAGGTGCAGGCGGATCCGCTCGAGCTCGATCGTCTGCGGGGGTGGCGGCGGGTTTCTCTGGATCAGGTAGCTCAACGGGTTGGCCGAGAGCGACACCATCACGAAGACGAGGAACGTCGACACGATGAGGATCGGCACCGAGACGAAGAGCCGGCGCAGTGCGAAGGCAAGCATGGAGGTCTTCCTGCTCTGGTGGTTCTGCCGTGGCCCGCCGCTTGTGGTGGCAGGGCCGAGGCGACGAGAGAGGCAAATCTGGAGTTCGGGATGAAGCGGACTTGACGGTTCGGACATGCGGTGAGGGGCCGGCGATGTGCCGGCCCCTCACCGGTTGTCCTGCGTGAATCTACCCGCGAATCTACCGGGTGGTGATCACTTGCGGAGGCCCCACTCCGCCATGTTGTAGACCGGGGCGTCGAGCGTCGAGTTGTTGCGGATGTTCCCGATCTTGTCGGACGAGGCGATGAAGGTCGGCTTCTGGTACAGCGGAAGCACGTACGCGTCGTCGGACATGATCTGGTCGGCCTGGTTCAGCAGGTCCGTGGCCTTGGCCTGGTCGGTCTCGGTGTTGGCCTGGGCGATCAGGCTGTCGACCTGCGGGTTGGAGTACTTGCCGTAGTTGCTGCCCTGACCGGTGACCCAGTTCTGGACGGCACCCGCGAACGGGAACGGCGAGGACACCCAGGCGAACACGATGATGTCGTAGTCGCCCTTGGTGGTGGTGTCACCGAGGTCGTCGGTCGGCGAGACGTTCACGGTGATGCCCAGCTGCTTGGCGGCCGCGGCGAACAGCTCGCACTCGTCCTGGCGGATCTGGTTGCCGACGGTGTAGCGGATCCGGTACGGGCCGACGTTCTTGCCCGACGGGTCCTGCAGCTGCGTGCCGTTGAGCTTGTAGCCGGCGTCCGTGAGCAGCTTCTTCGCCTTGTCGATGTCACCAGTGCCCTGGCCGGTCGACGAGACGACGTCCTTGAAGCCCGACTGCTGCGGCATGAAGTTGTGGTTGTTCAGCGGCTCGACCTTGTTGGTGAACTGGCCGACCGTCTTCGCGATCATGTCCTTGCGGTTGATCGCCGTGAACATCGCCTGACGCAGCGCCTTGTTGTCGAGACCCGGCGACTTCAGGTTGAAGTCGAAGTGCTCCCAGGTCAGGCCGAGGCCGATGTAGGAGGAGATGTTCGGCATGTTCTTGACCTGGTTCACGAGGTCGACCTGCGGCTGCGGGTAGATGACCTGGACCTCGTTGTTCTGCAGGGCCGTCGGCTCCTGCGTGGCGTCGGTGATGACGCGGAAGATCACGCTCGACAGGTGCGGCTTGGCGCCCCAGTACTTGTCGTTCGGGACCTCGGTCACCGACTGGTTGTTCACGAACTTCGAGATCTTGAACGGACCCGCGGTCCAGGTCGGCACGGTGTCGCCGAACCACTTGTACGACGAGGCGAGGCCGGCCGGGGTCTTGGTGTCACCGTGCTGGGCGGCCAGGTGCGCCGGGTACATCGCGCCCGAGGAGCTCCACAGCTGGCGCCAGTCGGTGAACGGCTTGGAGAAGGTCGCGGTCACCGTCTTGCCGTTGTCCGAACCGACGACCGAGGAGACCTGGTCGTAGCCCGAGGTCGTGGCGGCCTGGCAGTCGGGGCAGTCCTTGCCGTTCTGGACCTTCCAGTTGTAGATGAAGTCGTCGGCCGACACCGGGGTGCCGTCGTCCCAGGACGCCTTCGGGTTGATCTTGTAGACGACCACCTGCGGGTTGGTGCTGGTGACGTCCGCGGACTCCACGAAGTCCTTGTTCAGGACCGGCTTGAGGTCCGGCGTCGCGTAGAAGGTGTAGGGCAGGATGCCCTTGGTGACCATGCCCGTCTCGAAAACGTTGCCCTCGGCCGAGGTCACGTTCCAGTTCGGGATGTTCTTCTCGATGGCGTACGTGACGTCGCCGCCCTGCTGCAGCTGGTCAGCCTGGACCGTGTTGCAGCTGTTCGGGTTCTTGTCGCAGTCGGCGAATGCCTGCCCGGTCTGCACCGCGCTGTTGCCGCCGCCGCCACCGCCACACGCGGAGAGCAGAAGGGCCGCACCCGCGACGAAGGCACCGAGCTTCGCGGCGCGCGACCTTGTCGTCACTAACATTCATTCTCCTTGCTCGACGCCGTCGCGGGTTTGCGAGGCGACCTCTTCCTGACCGCGAGCTTCGATGTAATCGAGTTCGCTCACCGTAGTCGTGCAACCTAGGCAGTGGACAGCCGTCAAAACTATCGATCCGGACACTCTGAGTGAGATCGTGATGGAACAGCAATCTCGTCTTGCCTATCTCCACCACGGGTTCTGCGGTTGATCGACTACTCACGGTAGCTAATCTTCGATCATCGCAGTCCTCGTTCGGGGACGGCCACGGCTCGGTGGGTCATTCGGCTCGGGGGACAATAACCGACGCCATGCTCTTTGTGGACCCCGCGAATGGACTAGTCACACAGCCGTGACGAACCGGAAGTGACAAGGAATTAACCTGATCTCGTGAACGGTGGCGACCGTTTACCGGAGTGCGGGCCGGAGGGCGTGTCCCACCCTTTCCGGGGCGGTCCCGCGAGGTGGGCGGAACCCCTGCCGCGGAACGTTCCGGGATCGGGAACGGCGGGGCCCCGGCCCCGCGGGCGGAGTTCATTAACCTGGTGTCGTGATCCGAAAGCTCCTGCTCGTCCACGCGCACCCCGACGACGAGACCATCACGACCGGCGGCGCCATCGCGCGGTACGCCGCCGAAGGCGCCGAGGTCGCCGTGGTCACGTGCACTCTCGGCGAGGAAGGCGAGATCGTGCCGCCGCGGCTGGCGCTGCTGGCCTCGGGTGCCGCGGACCAGCTCGGCGGCTACCGCTCGGGCGAGCTCGCGGCCGCCTGCGCCGCCCTCGGCGTGACGCGCCACGAGTACCTCGGCGGGATGGGCCGCTGGCGCGACTCGGGCATGGCCGGCACGCCGGCGGCCGAGCACCCGCGCGCGTTCGCCGGCGGCAGCCTCGACGAGCAGGCCGCCCAGCTGGCCGAGCTGCTCGACGAGCTGGCGCCCCAGGTGGTGGTCAGCTACGACTCCTTCGGCGGCTACGGCCACCCCGACCACATCCGCGCCCACGACGTCACCATGGCGGCGGCACCGCGCGCGGCCTCGGTCGAACGCGTCTTCCACGTGGTGCACTCCCGGGCTGCAGTCGACGCGGGGCTCGCGCGGCTGCGCTCGAATGGCGGCTCACCATTCCGGGTACCCGAAGACGACGAGCTCCCCGGCACCGCGGATGAGAAGGTCACGACCGTGCTCGACACCTCGGCCCACCTGCCGGCGAAGATCGCGGCCCTGCGCGCCCACGAGACGCAGCTGACGGTCGTCGACGGAGAGATCGCGCACTTCGCCCTCACCAACGACATCGCGCAGCCGATCCCGCCCGCCGAATACTTCGTGCTCGCCCACGGCGGCGCGGCCGGCGCGGACACCGACCTGTTCGGAGGGCTGTGACGTGCCGGCCCCGCTGAGCCCCGATCAGCGCTTGATGCTGGTGGTGCTGTGCCTGGACGCGCTGCTGCTGGCGTTGCTCGAAGTGTTCTTCCTGCCGCTGCGCGTCGGCGCGCTCGGGGAGGTGCCACTGCCGCTGACGGCGCTCGTCGGCGCCGTCACGACGCCGTGGCTGGTGCTGGCGGCTGCGAAGCTCGTGCGGCCGGGGTTGTCGTGGGGGCCGCTCGTGGTGTGGGTGGTCGTGGTCTTCGCCATCGGCTTGGCCGGACCCGGCGGCGATCTCGTGCTCGTTCAGGACTGGCGGGCGATCCTGCTGCTCGGCGCGAGCGCGCTGCCGGCGGCGCTCGTGCTCGGCGGCGGGCTCGGCCGCGCGGCCTCGGCGAAGGGCAAGCTCCGTGGCTGAGGCCATTTCGGACCGTCAGGTCGTGGCGGTGCTGCGCCCGTTCGTCCGGGCCTGCGCGCCGATGCTCGACGCGCTGCGCGAGTCGGACCCGTTCGGCCTGCGGGCGCGGGCCCGCAAGACCGAGGCGGCCGAGGAGTTCGGCGACGACGGTTTCAAAGAGAAGGTGCTCGGCGCGCTCACGTCGGTGAAGGTTCCCGGCACCGCGGCGTGGGCCGGCATGGACATCGACGCGCGCTGCGGCTGGTGGGTCAATCGCGTCGGCCGGCTCACGTCGGCGCTCACCTCGATCCCGGGCCTCGGTGGCGCGCTCGCCGACCGGCTGCCGGTGCAGGACACGCTCGGCGCCGCGTCGCAGGGGCTGCTGCTGTGCGCGATCGCGGGGGAGTACGGCGTGACCGATGTCGGCAGCCGGGTGCGGCTGATCGCGTCGGTGCTGTTCGAGCGAGACCTCGACCCGGTGCTCGCCGCGGGCAAGCCCGCCGACGAGTCCGCAGAGGACAGTGCGGCGGCGCGGCTCACCGAAGAACTGACGGAATCCGAACGCGCCCACGGCAAGGTGACGGTGAAGGCCGTCGCCGGGACACTGTGGCGGCTCGGCCGGTCACTGTGGGGGATCACCGAGGAGCTGGAGAAGCGCCCGCGCGGCCGCTTCTACCACCGGGCCCTCGGGCTGGTCCCGGTGGTCGGCGCGGCGGGCGACTACCTCGGCGAGCGCTGGGGGCTCAAGCAGATCTGGAAGCGCGCGCACGGCTGGCTGATGGCCAACTCGCACTGGGCTTCTTTTTCTTGAGCTGAACCGCCTGAACTCCGAGCCGGACCGCGGCCGTCAACGCCAGAAGAGGAACGCCGACTGCCCGAACTGCGCGGCCAGGTCGCTGCCGCCGAGCGCGTCGAAGATCAGGCCCGCGACGTACCAGAGCGCGTCGGACAGCGGGCGGAACGCGAAGAACAACGCGAAGAGCACCAGCGGCGCCCACGGCCGCACGCGCGCGCCGAATGCCCGCGCCTGCGGCGAGAGGTACGGCTCGATCGCGCCCCAGCCGTCGAGGCCGGGGATGGGCAGGATGTTGATCAGGAACGTCATCACCTGCAGTAGCGCCAGGTAGGACAGGCCGAAGAACAGGCCGGTCGACATCGGCACCAGCGCCACCACGAGGCACAGCGCGGCGCCGACCCCGAGGTTCGACAGCGGGCCGGCGAGCGAGACCCACGACGACGTCGCGCGGTTGCGCAGCGCGCCGCGGTTGATCCACACCGCGCCGCCGGGCAACGGGATGCCGCCGATGAGGAGGAAGATCAGCGGGAGCAGGATCGACAGGACGGGGTCGGTGTAGCGCCGCACGTCCAGGGTGAGGTAGCCCTTCTGGGCGACCCCGGCGTCGCCGCCGCGATAGGCCACGAAGGCGTGGCCGAACTCGTGCAGGGTCAGCGAAGCGATCCACCCGCCGGCCACGAGGAGTACGACTCCGGTGACGTAGAGCGGGTCCTTGTCACCCGTCAGACTCAGTGAATCACCGTACGCGGCCAGGATTCCGCCGAGGACGGCGACCGCGAGGATGCCGATGAAGACCGGGCTGGGCCGCACTGCTGATCTCTGCACTCCACCAGTCTTCCGTATGCCCGGTGTGAAGTCTTCGGCGTGTCCCCTTGCGCAACGCGCGAGAGGTATCCCCCGAACTCGCTACTCCGCTTGACCTGACCGCACTACACGGGTGTAATCACAGTGATGTCATTCGCTGTCGAGAGGGGACAGCGGATGTCGTTTCACCACCGCCAGCCTGGGGAGTGCGTAGGAGCGAGGAGGCGGACGTGCGGTTGGAAGCGGAAGGCTCGAGGACCGACTCGAGGCCTGAAAAGAGGGAGTGGGGGCACGTCGTGGGTTGGGGCGAGAACCCTGAGCAGGAGCTGGGGGATCTGACCGACCTCTTCGATGCCACCGAGGAGGAACAGGATTGGCAGGAGCGCGCCTTGTGCGCGCAGACGGACCCCGAGGCGTTCTTCCCCGAGAAGGGCGGCTCGACCCGCGAAGCCAAGCGGATCTGCCTCGGCTGCGAGGTCAAGGACGAGTGCTTGGAGTACGCCTTGGCGCATGACGAGCGCTTCGGCATCTGGGGCGGTCTGTCCGAACGCGAGCGGCGGAAGCTGAAAAAGCGCGCGATCTAGCGAGGGGGAAGTGTGTCCACGGAAAGCGTGGACCACGTCTCGCTAGATCGGTGTCTTCTGGGGGTGCAACCCCCAGACCCCGCCCGGGGGCGAGCCCCCGGACCCCCGGCGTGGTCGCCTTGGGAGTTTGGCGTGTGCGGCGGGTTGACTGGTTCTGTTAGGGGTGAGGTGGGTCCGTGCATGGCGCGGGCCCTCTCGCTTTTGTGGTGTTTTTACTGGTATAGCGCCGGATCGGGCTACCGGGTCAGGCGCGGCCGGGGTTGTGGATCTTTCTCGAACTTCGGGGTTTGGGCGGGCAACCGCGTGGGTAGCCAGGCGTCAATGGAGTGTGCGTGGGGAACTTGCCGCTGTGGCGGGGTTTCGGCGCGAACCAATCCCAGCCTGGCGGTGGGGATCGAAGTGGGCGACGACGGTAGTTGTGCCGTCGTGGTGTGTCGCATGTGGTCGGTGCGTCCCGAGGCGTGGACGTATGTGGTGGAGACGTCAGTGTGATCGACACGGCGTTCGGCGCGAAACGTTCGACGCCGCGACGGCGAAAAGGTGGGTGCGGGTCCGGCGCCGCGTGCGCGGGTGAAGCCGTAGGGTGACCGCACCCGCCCGCAGCCTGACCAGGAGTGGTTGTTGACCCGCACCGTCGCACCGTCGCTCGTGAGGACGCTGCCCGTTCTGGCCATTGTGGTCTGTCACGACGGCGAAGAGTGGCTGCCGCTCGCACTTTCTTCCTTGCGGCGCAGCACGGTCCGGCCGCGGCACGTGCTCGCGGTCGACACCGGGTCCACCGACCTGACCGCGAAGCTGCTCGCCGAGGCGGCCGAACCCGGCGGGGTCACAGCGGGGCCCGATTCGCAGCCGGTGCTGTCCGGCGTCATCACTCTTTCGAGTGAAACTGGCTTCGCTGCGGCGATTGCGGCCGCCGTGGCGCACGCGGTGGAACGGTGGGGCGACCCGGGTGCGTGGCTGTGGCTGCTGCACGACGACTGCGCGCCCGAACCCGACTGCCTCGAGCAGCTCCTGCAAGCCGCCGATGCGGCGCCGTCCGCGAAGGTGCTCGGGCCGCTCGGGCTCGACTGGGCCGAGCCGCGCCTGATCGTGGAGGCGGGGCTGTCCACGGACGCGTCCGGGCACCGCCAGCAGATGGCCGCGCCCGGCGACCAACCCGGTGAGGTGCTCGCCGTGCCTAGCGCGGGATCGTTGGTGCAGCGCGAACTCTGGGACACCCTCGGCGGCTTCGACGAGGACTTCTCCTTGCTGCGCGAGGATCTCGACTTCGGCTGGCGCGCCAACGCCGCCGGCGCGCTCGTGCTCTCGGTGCCGGCCGCCCGCGTCCGCCACGCGCGCGCCCTGTCGACGGGCCGGCGCGCGCCCGACGCGGCGGGCCGCTCGCTCGCGGCCGTGAACCGCGCGCACGGGCTGCGCGTGTTCCTCGTGAACTGCTCGCCGTTCTCGTTCTGGTTCGGGCTCGTCCGGCTGCCTCTGCTCCTACTGCTGCGCGCGCTCGTCTTCTTCGTCCTGAGGCGCGCTCCCGAAGCGCGCGCGGAACTCTCCGCGCTCGCCTATCTCACGAGCGGTCGCGGAAAACTCCGGGCAGCGCGGGCGAAACGGCGGAACTCTCCGCGCCCCGGCACGGTGCGGGGATTGTTCGTCGGCCGGTACACGCGGCTGCGCAACGCCCTGCGCGCCGGCGTCGTCGGGCTCGTGCGCCGTGGCGTGGAGAGCGACGTCGCGCTCGGCACGGTCCCCGAACGCCTCACCGAGGAGCCGGCGTGGATCGCGCCGGAAGCGCTCGGCGCCGCGGACCGCCGGCCCGTCGGACCCGAAGCTTTGCCCGCAGGAGCCTTGCGCGGCTTGAGTTCCCGTGGTTCGGGGTTGCGCCGGCCGGGCACCGTCGTGGCCGTCGCGGTGCCGGCGGAACAGGACACGGCGCCGGAACGCGAGGAAGTTCCGGAGGAAACCGTCGCCGATCCCGGCGACGGCGCGAAGCCCTCGCCCACACCGCGCCCGGCTCCGGCCCGTGAACCCGGACTCGTCTTCGTCGAGGTGAATCGCCGCCGCGTGCTGGCCGCGACGATCTTCGCCCCGCCGGTGGTCCTCGTCGTGCTGCTGACGGCCCTGGCTTTCGCGGTCAACCGCGGCCGCCTCGGTCTGGACCTCTCCGGCGGCGGGCTGCTGCCCGTCGGTGGTCTCGGCGATATCTGGTCCACCTACCTCGCGCCGTGGCACGCGGTCGCGGGCGGCACCGGCGCGCCCGCGCCCGCGACGCTGCCCGTGCTCGGCACCATCGGCGCGATCTTCGCGCCCGTGGGCGGCCCGGCCGCGCTCGTGGCGATCCTGCTCATCGGCGACATCCCGCTCGCCGCGCTGAGCGCGTACGCGGCCACGCGCAAGCTGCCCGTGCGCCGCTGGGTGCGCGCGGTCGTCGCGGCCACGTACGCCCTGCTGCCCGCCGCCACCGCGTCGGTCGCGCAGGGGCGCCTCGACGTCGTGGTGGTCCACCTCATGCTGCCGCTCGTCGTCGCCGGGATCGCTCGGTTGCTGACGCGCCCGGGCACGCGCTGGCTGCACGTGTCGGCGCTCTCGGCCTTCGGCGTCGCGGTGCTCGGCGCGTTCTCGCCGCTCGCGCACGCTCTCGCGCTCGTGGGCCTGCTGCTCGGCTTCGTCGTTCTTCCGGCGCCGACGGGCCTCGCACGCCGCGCCGCTTCGGTCGGGATCGTGGTGATCTTGCCGCTCGTGTTGCTCCTGCCGTGGCCGACGGTGCTGCTCAAGCACCCCGAACTGCTCCTGCACGGTCTCGGCGGTCCCGCCGCGCCCGCGTCGGGCGCCGACCTCGCCGGGCTGACACCGGGTGGCCCGGGGGCGTGGCCCATCGGTGTCGCGGTGCTGGCGGCCACGCTCGTCGCGCTCGTGGTCCGGCCGACGAAGCAGGTGGCCGGCGGCCTCGCGCTAGCCGTGCTCGGTGTCGCCGCGGTCGTGCTCGTGCGGCAGGTTCCGGTGACACCGATGCAGGGCGGTCCCGCCGCCGCCGGCTACACGGGCGTGCCGCTGCTGGTCGTCGGCGCCGGGCTGCTGTGGGCGGTCCTCGCGACCTGGCAGCGCGGCGGCTCGGCGAGTGTGCCCGCGCCGTGGCTGCCCAAGGTCGCGGGCGCCGCCGGGGTGGTGGTGCTGATCGCGTTGGGCGTCAGCGCCGTCGGCACCGGCCACAGCGGCCCGCTCACCGCCCAGCCGCGCCCCGCCCTCGCGCCCGAGGTGGCCGCTGACCTCGCCGGCAGCGGCCGCGCGGTGCTCGATCTGGGCCGGCTCACCCGCCAGACCGGCGGCCGGCTGGCCCTCTTCGGCGACGACCAGCTCGCCGCGACCCCGGGCACGCGCGAGCGGCTTGCGAACTGGCGCCGCGACCTGCTCACGGGGGACGCCAACGCGGTCAAATCAGCCGTCGCGGCCGCCGCGGTGTCCGGCGTCGAGTACGTGATCCTCCCGCCCGGCAGCAATCCGCAGGCCCTCGTCTCGCCGGCCGGCGACCTTGTCGCGTCGGCGGCCCCGATGTCCGACGGCCGGCCCGTGGTCCGGCTCCTGCCGAAGGCCGGCGAGGTCACGCTGATCTCCCCGGAGCTGGCCAAGGCGGCCGTCACGGGCGGCGGCGCGCCCGGCGCGTCACCCGGAGTCTCGCCGGTGGACGCGCGGTTGCCCGACGTCCGCGTGCGCGCCTCCGACGGCCCGACCGGCCGGCTGCTGGTGCTGGCCGCCGAGCAGGAGGCCGGCTGGACGGCGAGCGTAAACGGCAAGGCCGTGCCGATCGTGCCTGCCTGGGGTCACCAGGTGGCGGTGTCGATCCCGCCGCAGTCGTCGGAGGTTTCGCTTGCGTTCCCGGGCACCGAGCGCGGCCTGCTGCTGCTCGCCCAGCTCGCCGCGGTGCTGTTCACGGCGCTCACCGCGGTGCCCTCCCGCCGCCGCACCCCTCGCCCCTGAACCGGGCCGCCGTGCGGCAAAGCCGGGCCACCGGGCGGCAGAGCTGTGCGGCGTACGGCGGAGCGGTGCAGCGGAGAAGGGCCGCCGTGTGGCGGAGCGGTGCAGCGGAGCCGAGCCGGCGTACGGCGGAGCTGTGCGGCGGAGAAGGGCCGCCGTGCGGCAGAGCTGTGCAGCGGAGCCGGGCCGGCGTACGGCGGAGCCGGGCGGCAGCGCCGGGCCGCCGTGCGGCAGAGCCGGGCCGCAGGGCCGGGCCACCGTCCGGCACAGCCGGTCCACCCGACCGGACCACCTACGACGGGGCACCAGCCCCCATCAACTCAGTCGCCTTCGATCACGTCCGGTTCGACGCCGAGGTAGCCCGCGACCTGCTCCACCAGCACGTCATGCACGAGCTCCGCCAGCTCACCCGGGTCCTTGGCGCGCGCCTCGAGCGGCCGCCGGTAGAGCACGATCCGCGCGCGAGTCGGCAGCCCTGCTCGGTCGACCCCGGCCGGGACCAGGCGCGACAGGGGCACGGAGCCGTCGTGGAGCACGCCTTCGGCCGGCGCGCGGCCGTCCGGGCGCACCTCGGGGACCTCGTCCACCGCCACGTCGAGCTTGGTCAGCTCGTGGCGCCAGCGCGCTTCGATGGGTTCCAGCGCGTCGAGCACGAGCGCGTCGAACTTCTCCGCCCGGCTCGCGGCGGCGGGCAGGGACGCGGGGTAGAGCGCTCCGCGCAGGCCCCGGCCGTGCCGGTCCCTCCGCATTCGCTGCCGCTGTCGGTAATCACGAGCCGTCGCCACCGCGCAAGTCTATGCGGTCACGCGCGTCACGCGCGTGTCGCCGGGGGCCCCTTGCGGCGACGCGCTATCGTTCTGGATCGTGCGGAGCGTACGGAAATGTTCGCGAACGGGTTGTCCAGAGCCCGCTGTCGCCACGCTCACGTATGCGTACAGCGATTCCACTGCCGTCGTCGGTCCCCTCGCCACCGCCTCTGAGCCGCATTCGTACGACCTGTGCGAGGCCCATGCGCTGCGGCTGACCGTGCCGAAGGGCTGGGAAGTCGTGCGCCACGAGGGCACGTTCGCGACTCCGGAGCAGTCGGCCGACGAGCTGACCGCGCTGGCCGAGGCCGTCCGCGAGGCGGGCCGCTCGGACCGGCCGGCGCCGCCGCCCGAGCCGGAGGGCCCGTCCGGCAGGCGCGGCCACCTCCGCGTGCTCCCCGGGCGCGCCTGAGCCCCGCTCCCGCCGGTAGGCTTTCCGCGCGGCGCGACCGGCGCCGCGACGAGAAACTGACGGCGGGGAGACGGCGTGCCAGATCTTTCGGGCATCGTGAAGGCCTACGACATCCGAGGCGTGGTCGGCGAGCAGCTCGACGCGTCACTGGTACGCGACTTCGGTGCCGCGTTCGCGCTGCTCATCAAGGCCGAGTCGCCCTCGGTGGTGATCGGCCACGACATGCGTGACTCGTCCCCGCAGCTGTCGTCGGCGTTCGCCGAAGGCGTGACCTCGCAGGGCCTCGACGTCGTGTCGATCGGCCTGTGCAGCACGGACGAGCTGTACTTCGCCTCCGGCTCGCTGAACATGCCGGGCGCGATGTTCACCGCCAGCCACAACCCCGCGAAGTACAACGGCATCAAGATGTGCCGCGCGGGCGCCAGCCCCGTCGGGCAGGACACCGGGCTCGCGGAGATCCGCGACACCGTCGAGCAGGGCGTGCCTGCGTTCGAGGGCAAGACCGGCAGCGTGAGCGAGCGCGACGTGCTGGGCGACTACGCCGCCTACCTGCGCAACCTCGTCGACCTCACGCACTCGCGGCCGCTGAAGATCGTGGTCGACGCCGGCAACGGCATGGGCGGCCACACCGTTCCCACGGTGTTCGCCGGGCTGCCGATCGAGGTCGTGCCGATGTACTTCGAGCTCGACGGCACCTTCCCGAACCACGAGGCCAACCCGCTGGACCCGGCCAACATCGTCGACCTGCAGGCCAAGGTCCGCGAGGTCGGCGCCGACGCCGGCGTGGCCTTCGACGGCGACGCCGACCGCTGCTTCGTGGTCGACGAGCGTGGCGAGCCCGTTTCGCCGAGCGCGATCACGGCGCTGGTCGCCGTGCGCGAGCTGGCCAAGGAGCCGGGCGGCACGGTCATCCACAACCTGATCACGTCGAAGGGCGTGCCGGAGATCGTCTCCGAGCACGGCGGCAAGCCCGTGCGCACGCGCGTGGGCCACTCGTTCATCAAGGCGGAGATGGCCCGCACCGGCGCGATCTTCGGCGGCGAGCACTCCGCGCACTACTACTTCCGCGACTTCTGGCGCGCCGACACCGGCATGCTGGCGGCGCTGCACGTGCTCGCGGCGCTGGGCGAGCAGGACGGCCCGCTGTCCGCGCTCACGCAGGACTTCTCGCGCTACGCGGCCTCGGGCGAGATCAACTCGACCGTGTCCGACCAGGTCGCGCGCATGCTCGCGGTGAAGGACGCGTACGCGGACAAATCGGGCGTCGAGATCGACGAGCTCGACGGCCTGACCGTGCAGCTTCCGGGCGGCGCTTGGTTCAACCTGCGCCCGTCGAACACCGAGCCGCTGCTGCGGCTCAACGTGGAGGCCGCCGACCGCGCCGCGGTCGAGGCGCTGACCGACGATGTACTGGCAATTGTCCGGGGCTGAGCAAGGCACGCTGATGGGGACCGACCGAGGCGAACTGTGTCCGGAAGGTGCCGTTGCGACCCACCTACGCGTGGTATGGAGGAACCATGGCCATCACGCTTGACGCCCAGCTGCTCGAGATCCTCGCGTGCCCGTCGCCGGATCACGCACCGCTGCGTCCCGGCACGCCGGACGACGCGGATGCCGAAGCGCTGACCTGTACCGAGTGCGGCCGGGTGTACCCGGTCCGTGACGGGATTCCCGTGCTGCTTCTCGACGAAGCGGTACTCAGTGGTGACCACACTCCCGGTGAGCCGGATGACAGCCATGCCGACAGTGCTTGACGATTCGCTGCTCGACGATCCCGCGCGCCTGGCCGAGGCCGACAGCGCGGGGCTGCTGCGTGCCGCCGCCATGGCCGGGGCGCAGGTGCGGGCCACCGCCGAGGCCGCGGCCGAGCTGGAGCTGAGCGACCGGCTCGACCTGGGGCGCCCGCGTTCGCTGGTGCTCATCGACCGGCCTGGCGTCAGCCGCACGCTCACGCGGCTGCTGGCGGCGCTGCTCGCGCCGACGTGCCCGGTGCCGGTCGTGGTGGCCGAGATCGTGCCGTCGTGGATCGGCGCGCTCGACGTGGTGTTCGCGCACACCGACGACGCGGGTGACCGCGAGCTGGCCGCATCACTGGAGCGCGCGGCCCGGTTCGGTGCGACCGTGGTGCTCTCCGCTCCGGCGGAGGGTCCTGTCGCCGCTTCGGTGGCCGGCAAGGGCGTGCTGCTCGCGCCGCGCATCCCCGTGCCGCCGGAGCTCGCGTTCCCGCGGGGGCTCGCCGCCGGGCTGCTCACGGCCAACGCGCTGGGCCTGCTGGTGGCCGACGTGCAGGCCCTGGCCGACCAGCTCGACCTCGAAGCCGAGAAGGACTACCTCGCGCGCGAGTCGTTCGCGAACCCGGCGAAGGCGCTCGCGCTGCGCGTGGCCGACCGCGTGCCGCTGCTGTGGGGTCTCGACCCCGTGGCGGTGGCCGTCGCGGAGCACGCGGCGCACGCGTTCGCGGCTCACTCGGGCGTGGTGTGCGACGCCGAGGACTTCAGGCAAGCGCTTGCGCGGCCCGCGCTTCGCAGAGTTGCGCAATCGGGCGGCCAAGAGCGTGACATCTTCGCCGATCCGGACGACTCACCCGGTGGAACCGCCACGAGGGTGCTGTTGGTCTCGGTGCGGACCGGGCCCGCCGCCGAGGCGGCCCGCTTCCAGGCCGAGGAGTTCCTCCCGGACGCGGACGTGATCGCGCCGGCCGAGGAGTTCGAAGCGGACGAGATCGTCCGGGCCGCGGTGCTCGCGCTGCGGTTCGAGCTCGCCGCGGTGTACCTCGGGCTCGCGGCGGGCAGCATCGGTGGCGCCGGGAGATACGAGCCGGCCACCGCCTGACGGCTCACGGGATCAGGGGGAGGAAGTGCGGACGGGCGCCGTGGGGACGGCACCGCCCGCACGACATCGGCTCCGGTCGATGGGAAGGATTGGGAGTTGAGGTGACAGTGGAGCTGTTGCGCAACGCCGTACGGCCCTACGCGTGGGGATCGCGCACCGCGATCCCGCAGCTGCAGGGACGTCCGGTGCCGGCGCCGCACCCCGAGGCCGAGCTGTGGATGGGTGCCCACCCGGGCGACCCCTCCCGCGTGCTCGCCCCGGACGGCACCGAACGGAGCCTGCTGGAGCTCGTGGACGCCGATCCGGTCGGCCAGCTCGGCGAACGCTGCGCGAAGCGCTGGGGCGGCCGCCTGCCGTTCCTGCTGAAGATCCTGGCGGCCGAGGAGCCGCTGTCGATGCAGGCGCACCCGTCGGCCGCGCAGGCCGCCGAGGGGCACGAACGCGAGGAGCGCCTCGGCATCCCGCGCGACGCGCCCAACCGCAACTACCCGGACCCGACGGCGAAACCCGAGCTCGTCTGCGCGCTCACGGAGTTCCACGCGCTGGCCGGGTTCCGCGACCCGCAGCGCACGGTGAAACTGCTCAAGGCCGTCGAGACGCCGGGGCTGGCGAAGTACACCGGCCTGCTCGAAGCGCAGCCGGACCCGGCGGGGCTGCGCGCGTTGTTCACCACGTGGATCACGCTGCCGCAGGCCTCGCTCGACGAGCTGCTGCCCGAGGTTCTCGACGCGTGCGTGCGCCACATCGCCGACCACGGCGAGTTCGGCGTGGAGTGCCGGACCATCCTGGAGCTGGGTGAAGCGCACCCGCGTGACGCCGGGGTGCTGGCCGCGCTGCTGCTCAACCGCCTCACGCTGCGCGCGGGCGAGGCGATCTACCTGCCGGCCGGCAACCTGCACCTCTACCTGTCCGGCACCGCCGTGGAGATCCTGGCCAACTCCGACAACATCCTTCGCTGCGGCCTCACGCCAAAGCACGTGGACGTGCCGGAGCTCCTGCGGGTGGTCGACTTCGCGTGCGGCGAGATGCCTGTACAGCAAGGCGAATGCGCGGGCCGGGGCATGGCCGTCTACCACACGGACGCGCCGGAGTTCGAGCTCTCGCGCATGCAGTGGGAGGCCGGCGACGACACCGAGCTCGTGGTCGACTGCACCGGCCCGCAGATCCTGCTCTGCACCGACGGCGACCTGCTCGTGACGGCCGACGACGGGGAGCAGGTCGAGCTGCTGCGCGGCCAGTCGGTGTGGCTCCCCGCGGCCGATCCGGCCGTCTCGGTTCGCCCGCTCGCGGGCCGGCCGGCCCAGCTGTTCCGCGCCACCGCCGGGACCTGCGAAGACTGACTTCCGACGTTGCCGTGAAGGGCACCTTGAGGGACTCCGCGTCCGGCAGGGTGCCCTTCACGGTTCGTGTGGTTCGAGCACTAAACGTTCACATGGCCGAAGCGACGGCGTGATGATCGGTCCTCTAGGCTCCCGATCGGGCATTTCGGGAATCCATTGCGCAACAGGCAGGGGAGCACGCCGTGTCAGCAGGTGGCGGTACCAAGGCGATCATCGCGGCGCTCGCGGCCAACGCCGGGATCGCGGTGGCGAAGTTCGTCGGGTTCCTGGTCACGGGCTCGTCGTCGATGCTGGCGGAGTCGGTGCACTCGCTGGCCGACACGTCCAACCAGGGCCTGCTGCTGCTCGGGCAGAAGACTTCGCGCCGGCGCGCCACGAAGGAACACCCCTTCGGTTTCGGCCGGGAGCGGTACTTCTACTCGTTCATCGTCGCGCTGATGCTGTTCACGCTCGGTTCGGCCTTCGCGCTGTACGAGGGCATCCACAAGATCATCGAACCCGAGCCGCTCGAATCGCCGATCGTGGCCGTGATCATCCTGCTGGTCGCGATCTGCCTGGAGGGCTACAGCTTCTACACCGCCATCGGCGAGTCGCGGAAGATCAAGGGCAACGCCGGCTGGTGGCGCTTCATCCGCCAGGCCAAGGAACCCGAGCTGCCCGTCGTGCTGCTGGAGGACACGGGCGCGCTCATCGGCCTGGTGTTCGCGCTGCTCGGCGTCGGCCTGTCCACGCTCACCGGCGACCCGGTGTGGGACGGCATCGGCACCGTGATGATCGGCCTGCTGCTGGGCGTGATCGCGGTGATCCTCATCGTCGAGATGAAAAGCCTGCTCATCGGCGAGGGCGCGACGGACACCGACCTCGAGGCGATCGTCGACGAGCTGGCCGCAGGCAAGGTCGAGCGCGTGATCCACATCCGCACGCAGTACCTCGGCCCCGACGAGCTGCTCGTGGCCGCCAAGCTCGCGCTGGTGCCGGGCCTGGACACGTCCGAAGTCGCCCTGGCCATCGACGACGCCGAGGCCCGCGTGCGCGCGAAGGTCCCCGTCGCGTCGCTCATCTACCTCGAACCGGACCTCGACCGCGACGCACGGTGATCAACTCCCACCGCGCAGCCTCCTGTTTGCCGCGTTAGGGTGATTCTCCCGTTTCCACGCAGGTCAACTGGAGGTCACTGTGCCCGGGCAGGGTTTGTGGCGCACGAAGTCGATCGAGCAGTCCATGGCGGACACCGACGAGCCAGATACCAAGCTCCGAAGAAACCTGAGCGCTTGGGATCTGACCGTGTTCGGCGTCGCGGTCGTCATCGGCGCGGGCATCTTCACGCTCACCGCGCGTACGGCGGGTGACTTCTCCGGCCCGTCGGTGTCGGTCGCGTTCGTGTGCGCTGCGATCGCGTGCGCGCTGGCGGCGCTCTGCTACGCCGAGTTCGCCTCGACCGTGCCGGTCGCGGGCAGCGCGTACACCTTCTCCTACGCCACGTTCGGCGAGTTCATGGCGTGGATCATCGGCTGGGACCTGATCCTGGAGCTGGCGGTGGGCGCGGCCGCCGTGTCGAAGGGCTGGTCGGTCTACCTCGAGACGGTGCTCGGTTACCTCTTAGGCGAGGGCGCCAAGACCACGTTCGATCTCGGCTGGGTCACCATCGACTGGGGTGCGCTGGCGGTCGTGGTCGTGCTGACGACGCTGCTGGCCATCGGCACGAAGCTGTCTTCGCGGTTCTCCATGGTGATCACGGGGATCAAGGTCGCCGTGGTGCTGTTCGTGATCATCCTCGGCGTCTTCTACATCAAGGGCGCGAACTACACGCCGTTCATCCCGGAGGCCAAGCCCGGCGGCCCGGGCGACAGTGGGGTCGACCAGTCGCTGTTCTCGGTGATCCTGGGTGGCGGCGGCAGCGTGTTCGGCATCTTCGGTCTGCTGGCCGGTGCGTCGCTGGTGTTCTTCGCGTTCATCGGGTTCGACATCGTGGCAACCACCGCGGAGGAGACGCGCAACCCACAGAAGTCCGTGCCGCGTGGCATCTTCGGCTCGCTGGCCATCGTCACGGTGCTGTACGTGGCCGTTTCGCTCGTGGTCGTTGGCATGGTGCCCTACACCGACCTGGCGACCGAGGCGGGCGACGGCAGCCACAAGACGCTCGCCACAGCCTTCTCCGTCAACGGCGTCGACTGGGCCGCGAACATCATCTCCGTCGGCGCGCTGGCGGGCCTCACGACCGTGGTGATGGTGCTGATGCTCGGCCAGGTGCGGATCATCTTCGCGATGTCGCGCGACGGGCTCATGCCGCGCGGGCTGGCCAAGACCGGCGGCCACGGCACCCCGAAGCGCGCGACGCTGCTCGTCGGCGGCCTGGTGGCCCTGGCAGCCACATTCTTCCCGGCCGACAAGCTCGAGGAGATGGTGAACGTCGGCACGCTGTTCGCGTTCATCCTCGTGTCGGCGGGTGTGCTGGTGCTGCGCCGGACGCGACCGGACCTGCCGCGCGCGTTCCGCGTGCCGGCGGTACCGCTGATCCCGATCCTGGCGATTCTCGCGTGCCTGTGGCTGATGCTGAACCTGACGGTGCTGACCTGGCTGCGGTTCATCGCCTGGATGGTTCTCGGGGTCGTCATCTACTTCGTCTACAGCCGGCGCCACTCGCTGCTCGGCAAGCGGATCGCCACCGGTGAGGAACCGGCTGCGAAGTCCGCTTCGTCGGAGTCTTCGACACCTTCAGAGGACTGAACCACTGCTCGTTACGGCCCGTCGTCCCACCCGGGGCGGCGGGCCGTTTCGCGTCCCTGACCTGGGGAATCACCGTAGTGCGGGAAGGTTGCGTGAGGTTGCCGAGTTGTCATCTAAGTCAGAATTATCACGAGAAGGTCACCTCCGCGTCTCGGTTTGGATCACGCTCTCGAACGCAGGGTGATCGGGTGAGCGGTATGCGATACCGTCCGGCTCTGCTTCCTTCTGGTGGGTTAATCACTCGTGTGTGATTCATACGGTAAGTGGTTTCGATCCTCACTGGGAGTGCACAATTCTTCGCTCGTATCCCCCGTTCGGTACAGGAGCTTTCTGAATGCCCACGATCACCAGACGACCCCTTCGCGCAGGTCTGACAGTCGCTGCCGTCACCGGCTTGGCGCTGCTGGGCACTGCCACCGCCGCGCTGGCGTGCCACTCCGACGACACCCGCGCGAACCCGGTCGGCGCGAACGTCACGACCTGCGCCGGCGCGCACCTGCCGGGCACGTTGGTGAAGCAGGAGGACGCCGCGACGGTTTTCACCTTCACCGGTGGCACCAGCAAGGACAAGTACCTCAACATCACGAAGGTCGCCGACGGTGTCACCGTCGAGGCCATCGTCGTCAAGGGCGGCGATGGGTACAACGTCTACGAGCCCGGCAAGCGCGACCTCGCGACCACCCCGCCGTGGGAGAAGCTCCGCTCGCCGCTGAACGGTGGTGGCCAGCAGGCGACGATCAGCCACTGGTTCGCCTGTATCGGCAAGACGACGCAGCCGACTGAGACGACGCAGCCGACCAAGCCGGCGGAGACGCCGACCACGCAGCCGACCGAAACCTCGTCGGTGCCGACCACGTCTCAGGCCGCCCCGACTGAGGCGCCCGCCAGCACCTCGGCCGTTGTCGCCGCCCCGGCCGGCAACGAGACCGGTGGCACCGGCGGCCAGCTCGCCAACACCGGCTTCGACAACGCGTGGCTGATCTACATCGCCGCCGCGCTGCTCGTCGTCGGCGGTGGCCTGCTCGCGCTGCTGAAGTTCCGCCGCCGCAGCACCAACTGATCTGCTTTTCGGGTTCCTGAAACCGGAGGGGATCCTCGCCCGTTTGCCCACGGGTGGGGATCCCCTCCGGTCTTTTTGTTACCGCACAAGGGTTTTCAACGCGGGCGGGGCAGGTCGCCGAACAGCGAGCCCTGCTCGCCGAGCAGACGCGAGCGTCCGCTCGGGCGGCCGAGCCCCGCGGCCATCGCGAGCGCCTGGTCCCATTCGGCGTCGGCCAGGTAGTCGGTGTGCTTGAGCACGCCCGGGGCCCAGCGGTGGCGGCCATCGGGCGCGCGCAACGGGTCGGGCAGCCAGTGGTCGCCGCCGAGCACGAGCACGCCGGACTCCTCGGGTGTCGCTTCGAGCGCGCCCGAGCCGCCCTCGGGCAGGTAGCCGTCGCCGATGAGGTGGCGGCCGGAAACGTTGTGCCGCCAGGTCGTGACGCCGCCGCCGAAGATGTCCGTGCCGCGGCACAGCGCGCGCCAGCGGCCGTCGAGGTCGCCGAACAGCGTCGCGAGCGAATCCTGTGGCAGCACCGCGGGGAACGCGCGCTGGTAACCCCATTGCAGGGGCGACCCCGCGGTGAGCAGGCCGACGCGGTCGCGTTCGTCGGGGGTCAGATCCGTGAACAGGCGCGCGGCCGTGAGCACGGTGAGCAGGCTGCCGAGGTTCTGTCCGGACAGGACCACGCGCGTGCCCGGTTCGGTGAGGTGCTCCTTCACGCGTTCGGCCAGTTCGGGCACGACCTTCAGCGCGTAACACGGCGGCACGGTCGGGTGCGCCGCGCGCGGCCAGAACGACACGAGGTCCGACAGCGCGCCGAGGTGCCGGTTGCGTTCCGGTGTGCGCGCAGCGGAGTAGACCACCCGCAGCAGGCCCGCCGCGAACCCGCCGAGCGCGAACACACCGATGGCCGACACCGGCGTGAACCACGCTGGCCGCAGGTCGAAGCCGAAGCGCACGACCAGCAACGCGAGCCCGGCGACGCCGAGCCCGATGGCCACGATCATCGCCAGCTGGTGCAGGTGCCGGCGTTCCCACGCGGAGCGGGCCCACGCGCGAGCTGCGACCTTCTCCTGCTTGGCGTTGAGCTGCACCAGTTCGACCAGCGCCGGGATCCCGCGGCGACGCCGGCGCAGCGGCACCGCGATCGCGTACCCGGCCACGGCGAGCACCGCGATCAACGCGAGCCCGGCGCCCCACAGCACGGTGATCAGCTCGTAGGTGTCGGGCAGCCGCAGCCCGCCCGTGCCCAGCAGCCGCCGGACGGCGATGCCCAGCCCGGCGCCGAAGCCACCGCCGAGCAGGCCCGCGAGCGTGACGACGGGCGCCGCCGCCCAGCCGCCGAGCCACGGACGCAGCCGTTTCGGCCGCGTCTTCCAGGTCGTTCGCGCGAGCAGCGCCATCGGCACGAGGGCCAGCGCGAACAGGACGGTGATCGCGACCAGCGCCGCGCCGAGTCCTTCGACCGTGCCGTCGGTGCCGCGCAGGCCGCCGCGCGCGGGCAGCGGCGCGGCGAGCACCGCCGCGAAAACCACCAGCGCCGCTGCGAAGGTCATCAGCGTGCGCCGGGCGATGCGTCCGGGGTCGCTCCCGATCGCCGCGCCGACGATCACCGCGACCGCCAGCCCCAGCCCGCAGATCCAGCCGATCAACCGGGGCACGTCGTCGGGCACGTGCAGCGGTCCGCCGAGCAGCAGCAACGCGACGCAGGCCAGGGCCGCGACCGTGTGCGTCGCGGACATCCCGGGTGCCTCCGGGTCGGCGAGCAGTTGCAGCGGCGAGCCGCGCCGGGCGCGCGGCTCAGGGGCCTTGACCTGCCAGTTCGACGACGAGATCCGGTGCAGCAAGAGGATCAGCGCGAACAGGACGGCGACGCCGATCGTCAGCCGCGCCGGGTCCGAGCGCAGCCACGACGGCACCCACGGCAGACAGCCGCTGCCCGGCGCGAGGCATTGCGTGGCGAACAGGTCGAGCACGGTCGCGGCGACCTGCCCGATCAGCAGCATCGTGAGCAGCACGGCGACCACGCGCAGCAGCCCGCGGCACAGCCCGCCGAGCCACCGGGCGCGGTGCACCGGCGGCAGCATCCAGAACGCGACGTTGGCCAGCGAGAACGGGAACAGCAGCGCCCACGTGGCCTTGGCGGCGCCGCCCGAGGTCATGCGGCTCCACAGGTATCCTTCGAGTGTGCGTGGGATGGACCGGCCCAGCGCGGGCACCATCGGACCGGGGGCCGGGCGCCGCAGCCGGTCCGCCGGGCGCACGACCCTGCCGATCCCGTCGCCGGCGACGTCGACGGTGGCCACGGCGTCCAGCAGCGTCTCGCCGCTCGTGCCCGCGAGTCCGGCCACCCTGAGCTCGACGATGCGGGTGTCGGGGCCGGGCAGCGGGGCGGGCACGGTAAGGGTCTCCTAAGCCGGTCGGGGGGACGTCAAGCCGACAACGGTACTGTTCAGATGCCATCAATCCTTGGAGGAACCGCACTATGACCCCCGAAAGCGTTGCCAAGCGGCACGACACCCGGGGCGGCATCGAGTTCGCCGTCGCCGACCTCGAGGCCGCCGAGTTCGGCCGCAAGGAGATCCGCCTCGCCGAGCACGAGATGCCGGGCCTGATGTCGCTGCGCCGTGAGTACGCCGAGGTCTACCCCTTGCGGGGCGCGCGGATCTCCGGGTCGCTGCACATGACCGTGCAGACCGCTGTCCTCATCGAGACGCTGGTGGCGCTGGGTGCCGAGGTCCGCTGGGCCTCGTGCAACATCTTCTCCACGCAGGACCACGCGGCCGCCGCCGTGGTCGTCGGCCCGCACGGCACCACCGAGGAGCCCAAGGGCGTACCGGTGTTCGCCTGGAAGGGTGAGTCGCTGGAGGAGTACTGGTGGTGCACCGAGAAGATGCTCACCTGGGACGGTGAGGGTCCGAACATGATCCTCGACGACGGCGGCGACGCCACCATGCTCGTCCACAAGGGCACCGAGTACGAGAAGGCCGGCGTCGTGCCGCCCGCCGACGAGGACGACTCGGACGAGTGGAAGGTCTTCCTGGAGCTGGTCCGCGCGTCTGTCGCTGCCGACAACTCCAAGTGGACCACCATCGGCGCGGGCATCCGCGGCGTCACCGAGGAGACCACCACCGGCGTGCTGCGGCTCTACCAGCTGGCCGCCGCGGGTGAGCTGCTGTTCCCGGCGATCAACGTGAACGACGCCGTGACCAAGTCGAAGTTCGACAACCGCTACGGCATCCGCCACTCGCTGATCGACGGCATCAACCGCGGCACGGACGTGCTCATCGGCGGCAAGGTCGCCGTGGTCTGCGGTTACGGCGACGTCGGCAAGGGCGCGGCCGAGTCGCTGCGCGGCCAGGGCGCGCGCGTGATCGTGACCGAGATCGACCCGATCTGCGCGCTGCAGGCGGCGATGGACGGCTACCAGGTCAAAACGCTCGAGAACGTGCTGCCCGAGGCCGACATCGTGATCACCACCACCGGCAACAAGAACGTGGTGATGGTCGAGCACATGGCGAAGATGAAGCACCAGGCGATCGTCGGCAACATCGGCCACTTCGACAACGAGCTCGACATGGCCGGCCTCGCGCGCTACCCGGGCATCCACCGGATCAACATCAAGCCGCAGGTCGACGAGTGGGTGTTCCCCAACGGCAACACGATCATCGTGCTGTCCGAGGGCCGGCTGCTCAACCTCGGCAACGCGACCGGCCACCCGTCGTTCGTGATGTCCAACAGCTTCTCGAACCAGGTCATCGCCCAGATCGAGCTCTTCACCAAGCACGAGGAGTACGACAAGGAGGTGTTCCGCCTCCCCAAGAAGCTCGACGAGAAGGTGGCGCGCATCCACCTCCAGGCGCTGGGCGGCGAGCTGACGAAGCTCACCAAGGAGCAGGCGGAGTACATCGACGTGGACGTGGAAGGCCCGTTCAAGTCGGACCACTACCGCTACTGAGCGGTCAGCACAGCCGAAGCGGCGCCCGGAGTGTTTTCCGGGCGCCGCTTCGGCGTCCTGGCAGTGCCTGTCATCCACAGTGGACGCCCGCTTGGTTCGGACCACCCCGTAGTGCACTCCGGTTCCCCGATCGATGACAAGTCCACGACGTCCGATGTGCCCGAAGATCCGCTTCGGGTCTGCCTCCTGGGCTCCGGCCTCTCCGCGTCCGGACCCGTTCGGAGCGCTCCCGTGGTTCCTTCGAAGAGGAGCGGCCGCACACGGCGGCCGGGGGATTGTCGAAGTGAAGGGGATCTGCCTTGTCCGCAGGAGAAGTGGGCCGAAGAGGGGTGCTCGCCGGAGGGCTGGCCGCGGTGGCGGCGGGAGCGATGAGCACTCCCGCGTCCGCCCAGGGTGCCACGACCACGCCGGTGAACGAACGGCTCAAGGGCTACAGCTATCCGCTCAGCGCCCGTGGGGTGGCCAACCTCGCGCCGACGCCGCCGTGGCACTACGTGGGTGACGTGGTCGGCGTCGAGTTCTGGACCACGCCGGCCGCGGCGGCCGCGTCGCTGCCGACCGGTCTGGACCCGGACCCGGCGAGCTCAGGGCACGGCTACGCGCTGTTCATCGACTGGCAGTTTTCCGCCAGTGACAACGAGTACCTCGACCCGGTGCGCAGCCAGTACAGCGAGTTCCTCGTGCTGCTCGACGCCGTGCACATGGGTTCGCCCGTGGCGTGGTGCCCGTTCATCTACGTGGACAACGACGAGGCGCTGGCCCGCGGCTGGATCCAGGGCTTCCCGAAGAAGATCGGGGCCGTGCACCAGACCCGCGCGTTCGGCGTGCCGAGCCAGGCCGGCCCGGTGGTCGGCCCCGGCGGCCGGTTCGGTGCCACGCTGTCGTCGAACGGCCGGCAGCTGGCCGAGGCGCGCGTGACGCTCGAGAAGACCGCGCCGACCATCCCGGCGCTGGGGCGGCCGATCGTGAACCTGCGCTACTTCCCGCGGCTCACGGCCGGGCAGCAGCAGAACCCCGCCGTGCACGAGCTGACGCAGTCCGTTTTGGACACTCCGCAGGTGGCCGGTACGTGGACCGGCACCGGCGAGCTGTCGTTCTTCCCGGCGCAGGCCGAGGAGCTGGCCGACCTGGCGCCGCAGCGCACCGGCGCGGGCTTCCGCGGCTCGTTGTCCTACAGCGTCACGGATCTGATCATCCTCTGACGCGGTGGCGGCCGGGTCGCCCGCGCGGCGCCCGGCCGCTCAGAGCCGTTCGTCCCGCATCACCTCGAGGTTGTGGAACACCGGCGGCCCGTCGCACAGCTTGCCGATCCGCTCGGCGAACTTCGCGGTCTCCGGCAGCTCCGAGTTCCGCATCGCCTCTTCGTACGACGGGAACTCGACGAACTCCATGTACGTCCCGGGGTTGTCGCGGTCGCTCATCACCACCGCGTGGGTGGCCGTGCGACTGCCCTGCGTCGCGGTTTTCCACTCGTCCATGAGCTCGTTCAGCTCGTCCGGGTGTGAGGTCTTGAACTCGATGACTTGCACGAAACTCATATCCGGCTCCTGGTGAGGCTGCCCCGAAAACTCATCGTGCGCGCGGCATCGGGGCCCGTCAACGCAGGTCGGGGCCCGGCTGTTCACCGGTCGCCTCAGTTCCACTCGACGGCGATGCCGGCCAGCCCCGGTCCCGCGTCGCGGAAGTAGCCGCTCGTCACACCACCCGTGTCGAGCGGGAGCTCTTCGGCCTCGACGGGCAGGGCGTCGTCGCGCGCGCGGACCTGGCGGGTGCAGCGCGCAGGCATCGCGGTGGGCGCGAACTGCAGCTGCAGCAGGTAACTCGCGGCCTGGTCGCGCAGCATGCGGTAGTAGCCGGGGAACAACGCGCTGGAGTCGTCGCGCACCTCAAAGCAGAAGACGTGGATGTCGCCTTCGCCGAGTTTGCGGTCGAAGAGCAGCTCGGTCGCCATCGTCTCGCCGCCGGGGTGGCGCCGGATCCGCCCGACGCGACAGCCCTCGGCGGTGATCAGCTCGACGTCGTCGATCTTGCAGCCTGGGTCGCCGTTGTACACGGTCACGTAGCGGTCGGGGCCGTGCCGCCGGGCGCGCGTGACCAAGCGCGTGCGGATGCTGACCTGGCGGCGGCGCTCGTCGACCGTGATGCGGTCGTGGACCGAGAGCAGCTCCAGGTCGGCGTTGGAGTGATTCGACGAGGGCAGCACGCCCAGGTCGGTGAGCAGCTGGTCGACGATCGAGCCCATGTCGCCCGAGCGCAGGTCGTGGAACGACACCGCGGCCTGGTGACCGCGCGGGCGGGCGGTGCGCGGGCCGATCAGCACCACCAGCGAGTCGGACGGCAGCTGCAGCACCGACTCCAGAGCGCGCACGGCCGGCAACGCTTTGGGCACCTCGGGCTGGCGCAGCCCCCGCTGCCAGTAGCTGAGCGTCGACTGTCCAATCTGGACGCCGCGCAGCGCCAGGTGGGCGCGCAGGCGGGCCAGCGACAGTCCCCGGTGCGAGATGGCCGTGCGCAGGGCGTGGTGGAACTCGCCGGTGCGCAACGCGTCGGCCAGCTCCGCGGGCAGATCGCCCGAGCCACGGCGAACAGGTTCGATGATCAGTGCGCCTTCCCCGTCTCGAGACACCGCTTGTCCCTTCACCAGACCAGTGTGGAGATCACTGCGTGCGCCGGCCGTGAACACCGCGGAACGTTCACGTTAGCAGCGCACGGTAGCCGCTCCGACCCCCGTTCGGGGTGGTTGGCCACGCAAGGGTGCCCATTCCGTGTTCCAGGACTGACCCGGAACGCGTTGATCACCGGAAGAGCATCTTGCTCCGCGTGACCGCACTGTTCACCGTTGTGACGACCGAGGGTCACGTCGTGGGGTGGGGAGGTCCGTGCCGGTGTTCGCCGAGCAGTTACCCGTCACCACCCGGGCGGCCGTCCGTCGTGGCCGGGTCCGGATCGAGAGAGTACGCACCGCGGGCCGGGTCCTGGCCCTCGTGGTGCTCGTCGGCATGGCGTTGCTGACGTCGGCACCGGGCGCGAGCGCGGCGCAGCCCTCCGGCGTCGGCAACGCCCACCTCGTCCCGCAGTCGGGCACCGGTGAGGCGCACGCCGTCCGCCTCGTCGCCGACGTCCTGCCGCGCGGCGACACCCCGCCGCCCGAGGACCACGACTCGGGCTGGCTGCCGTTGCTCATCCTCGGGGGCCTGCTGCTCACCGGCGGCGGGGGCTACCTGCTGCACGCGCGGCGCGAGGCGGCCTAAGGCGTACCGGCCGGCCCGGCGGTGCCGTCCCTCCCGCCGGGCCGCCGGTCGACCACCGTCTCGTCCGGTGCGACGGCCACGGCGTCGAGCGCCGCGTGCAGGTAAGGGATCAGGCCTTCGGCGTCGGGCCCGGTGAACACGGTCGAACCGAGCAGCGTGCGGTTGAGCAGCATCCCGGCGCAGATGGCGATCAGCAGTGCCGAGCGGCCGGTCGCGTCGGTTCCGGGGAGGGCGTCGGCGAGCCGGCTCTGGTAGTTGCGCTCGATGCTCTCGCGCATGATCGCCGCCGCACGCGGGTTGGCGACCGAGCGCAGGGTCAGCAGCAGTCCGTCGGACGTGTGCTGGTCGTCGCCGGTCAGCAGGGCGCGCGCCGCCTCGGCGTTGAGCTCGGGCGTCATCATCATCGACTTCTCGAACGCGACCTCCACCACCTCGGCGAAGAGCCCTTCCTTCGAGCCGAAGTACTTGCCGATCAGCCGCGCGTCCACGTCGGCCGCGCCGGCGATCTCGCGGACGCCGGCGCCGTCGTAGCCGTGCTCGGTGAACGCCTTGCGGGCGGCGTTCAGGATCGCCGCGCGGGTGGCCACGGGGTCCCGGCGCTTCGGCGTCGAATCAGGGCTCATGGTCGCCAGGGTACGAGCCCTGGTCCCGGCTTCGGGACAACTGCGGGTTGCTAAGTCCTCAGTCGTAGACTTATGGTGGTCCACGGGTGTGGACTTGACCGCACCGACGACACGGCCGACGCCCTCATCGGCCGCGCGCTGGATCTCGGCGTCACCCTCGTCGACACCTCCGACCGGTACGGCGCCAGCGAGGAGATCATCGGCAAGGCGATCGCCGGTCGGCGCGAGAAGGTGGTGCTGGCGACCAAGTTCGGCATCGTCGAAGGCCCGACCGCGGACACGCGACCGGTGATCAACGGCCGCCCCGAGTACGTGCGCGAGCGCATCGAGCACTCGCTGCGGATGCTCGGCACCGACCACGTCGACCTGTACTACCAGCACCGCGTGGACCCGGACACGCCCATCGAGGAGACCGTCGGCGCGATGGCCGAGCTCGTGGCGGAGGGCAAGGTGCGCCACCTCGGCCTGAGCGAGGCCGCGCCCGACACGATCCGCCGCGCGCACGCCGTGCACCCGATCACTGCCGTGCAGACCGAGTGGTCGCTGTGGTCGCGCGACATCGAGGAGGAGGTGTTCCCGCTGTGCCGCGAGCTCGGCATCAGCGTCGTCCCGTACAGCCCGCTGGGCCGCGGGATGCTGACGGGCAAGCTCACGTCGTTCGACGAACTGCCCGAGAACGACTACCGGCGCAAGATACCGCGGTTCGCCCGGGAGGTGTTCGAGGCCAACCTCGCTGCCGTGGAGACCGTGCGCGACATCGCCGCGGCCCACGGCGCCGCACCCGGCCAGGTCGCGCTCGCGTGGCTGCTCGCGCAGGCGCCGGACGTGGTCCCGATCCCGGGCACGCTGCACCTCGGCCGGCTGGCGGAGAACGCCGGCGGCGCGTCGCTGGAGCTCAGCGGCGACGAGCTGAAGCGGCTCGACGCGCTGACCGTCATCGGCGAGCGCGAGGTCGCGCTGGACCACAACTGGTCCTACGGCGTCACCCCGCCGAGGTCCCGGTAGCGCCTGTCCTAGGGTGAGCCCCGTGGGGCGACTGGTCGTGATCGAAGGTCTGGACGGTGCCGGCAAGCGCACCCTCGCGGACGGGCTCACCGCTGAGCTGCAGCGCGGGGGCGCGCGGGTCGGCAGCCTGGCGTTCCCGCGTTACGGCCGCAGCATCCACGCGGACCTCGTGCGCGAGGCCCTGCACCGTGGCCACGGCGACCTCGCCGACTCCGTCTACGGCATGGCCCTGCTCTACGCCCTCGACCGCAGCGGCGCGGCCGACGAGATCCGCGCGCTGCTGGCGGACAACGACGTGGTGCTGCTCGACCGCTACGTCGCCTCCAACGCCGCGTATGCCGCCGCACGCCTGCGGGAGAACGCCGACGGCGACGTCGTGCGCTGGGTGTGGGGCCTCGAGGTCGACCGCTTCGCGCTCCCGCGGCCCGACGCGCACCTGCTGCTGCGGGTGTCCCCTGAGGTCGCCGCCGAACGCGCCGTCCGCCGCGCCGCCACGGACAGCGAGCGCGCGCGGGACGCGTTCGAATCCGACGACGCCCTGCAGCAGCGCTGCGCCGCCGTGTACGACGAGCTGGCCGCGGCCGGCTGGCTCGCGCCGTGGCACGTGCTCGACGGCGTGGCCGGTGTCGACCTGCCGACGCTGGCCAAGTCGCTGCTGTCCTGAGCGGTCAGCGTTCGTCGAAACGTGCCGGGTCGAACAACGCGATCGGGTGCGTCGTGCTCCCGTCGACGATCAGATCGGCCACGATCTCCCCGACCACCGGCACGAACTTGAAGCCGTGCCCCGAAAACCCGCACGCCACGACCACGCGAGGGTGCGCCGGGTGCCGCGCGATCACGAAGTCCTCGTCGGGCGTGTTCGTGTACAGGCAGGTCGCGGCGCGGCGGAACGTGCCCAGCGCCGGCAACCGCGAGCCGACGAGGCCGGTGACGGCGCGCACCTCGTCGTCGTGCACCCGGCGGTCGATCGTGTCGGCCGTGCACGGCGTGCCGGCGAGGTGCGAAGCCACCTTCACGCCCTGCGGTGAGTGCGCGGGAAAGCCGTAGAACTGTTCGCCCTGCTCGGTTTCCCACAGGTACACCGGATGCCGGTCGGCCGCGAACGCCGCCGCGTCCGCCGGTTCGAACCAGTACTGCACCTGCCGCTGCACCTCGAAGTCCACGCCGAGGTCGGCCAGCAGCGACGGCGCCCACGCGCCGGGGCACAGCACCAGCCGCGAAGCCGTGTAGTAGCTCGACGCCGTCCCCACGCGCACGCCGGACTCCGACGTGCTCCACGTGAACACCTGCTCCTCGTGGTGCAGCTCGGCGCCGTGGCGCGCGGCCAGCTGCAGGTGCGCGGCGACGCTGCCCTCGGGCGACACGAACCCGGCGCCCGGCTCGTAGAGGGCCACCTCGTCCTCGCGCGGGGCCATCGTGGGGAAGCGGCGACGGATCTCCGGCGCGTCGAGCAGCTCGTGCGGGATGTCGAACTTCTCGGCCGAGAGCACGCTGCCGGTGATCGTGCGCGAGTCCGGCGGCCCGGCCATCAGCCCGCCGCAGCGCGTGAACAGGTGCCGGCCGGTATCGCGTTCGACCTCGTCCCACAGCTCGTGCGCGCGCAGCAGCAACGGCACGTAGTCGGGACCTTCGAGGTAGGCCTGGCGGGTGATGCGCGAACCGCCGTGGCTGGAGCCGAGGTTGTGCACGGGCGCGAACTGGTCGATGCCGAGCACCCGTTGTCCGCGCTGCGCGAGCCGGTACGCCGCGGCGCTGCCCATGCCGCCGAGGCCGATCACGATCACGTCGTAGTGCGTCAAGCGGTTCTCCTCGTCCGTTCCGCCGAATCGGCCACCACCGCGGGCACTCGTTCGCCGAAGTACTCGATCTCCACCGGTGTACCAGGTTTCGCGCATTCGACGGGAAGCCACGCGTACGCGAGGTTATTTTCGACGGTGTAGCCGCGCGCCGCGCTCGTGACGTAGCCCGCCGGGTGGCCCTCGAAGTACACGGGTTCCCTGCCCAGCACGAGATCGCCGGTGACCAGGGACGTCAGCGTGCGCCCGACGGTGGTGGCCGATCGGCCGAGCAAGGCGTCGCGGCCGAGGAAGTAGCCCTTGTCCATCCGCACGGCGAACCCGAGCCCGGCCTCGTACGGATCGTGCTCCGTGGTGAAGTCGACGCCCCACGTGCGGCGGCCGTCCTCCAGCCGCAAGCTCGTGAGAGCCTCGCATCCGGCCGCGACGATCCCGTGCGGCTGCCCGGCTTCCCACAGCGTGTCCCACAGCAGACGGCCGAGGTCCGCGCTGGTGTGCAGCTCCCAGCCGGGTTCGTGGGGCGGGCGCAGCGCGAGCACCGGCACGTTGCCGACGTACGTGTCGAAGGCGTCTTCGTCTACTGTGGACAGTTCTGGGAGAACCTGCCGCGCGAGCGGTCCCCGCAGGCCGAGGCAGCACGTGCCGCCGGTGGTTTCGTGGATCTGCACCGTGCCGTCGCCGGGCAGGTGGCGGCGCAGCCAGTCGACGTCGAGCGCGCTGTTCGCCCCGACGTGGAACCGGGCGGCGCCCAGCCGCGCCACCGTCAGATCACTGCGGACACCACCGTCTTCGCCGAGCAGCAACGTGTACGTGACCGCACCCGGCGTGTGGCCGAGCTGGTTGGTGGTCATCGTCTGCAGGAACGGCAGCGCACCCGGTCCGGTGATCTCCAGCCGGGTCGCCGGGGTCAGGTCGAACACCGCCACCCGCTCGCGCGCGACGATCGCCTCCGCACCCGCTGTCCGCGCTCCGGATGACGGCACGCGGGAGAGCTCAGACAGGGTTTCGTTGGCGGAGAACCAAACCGGGCGCTCCCAGCCGCCGGTTTCCGCGAAGCACGCACCCAAAGCGACGTGTCGCTCGTAGAACGGCGAAGTGCGCAACGGCCGCCGCGGCTCGTCGTGCCGTATGCCCGCGACCGTCCGGATCGCGCGTTCCCGAACGTGGTCCGGCGCGAGTTGCGCCCGCTCGAACCGGGCGAGATCGCTCGTGTGCAGGTCGAGCCGCGGCTGCCCGTCGACGAGCCACCGCGCCACCTCACGCGCGACGCCGGCGGTATGCGAGGAGGCCACGGCCTCGGCGATCCAGAAACCGTCGAGGTCCGGGTGCTCGCCGACCAGCGGCCTGCCGTCCGGGGTGGCCGCGACCAGGCTGGTCACGCCGTCCTCGACTTTGGCGTCATCCAGCGCGGGCAGCAGGCGCGCGGCCTCGGCCCAGGGCTGCTCGAAGTCGGCCCGGGCGAACGGCTCGGCCGTGCGGGGCGCGGCGTGGCCGATGCCGAGGCGGTCGACGTGCTCGCGCACGGTCAGTCCGCCGTGGCGCAGGACCGGCTTGCCCGCCTCGGTGAAGTCATCGTTGTCACCGGCGAGCGAGGGCAGCGCGGTGGTGCGCGCGTAGTGCTGCGCCAAGGGCACGAGCGGCACGGTGAGCTCCACGAGTCGTCCGATCTCCGGCGCTCCTGCACCCGCGCACGAGACCACCACGTCGGCGCGGAAGCGATCGGTCCCGGTGACCACGCCGGTCACGCGCCCGGCACTGCGTTCGATGGCCGTAACCCGTTGTCCCGTCAGGAAACGCGCCCCGCGTCCGGTCGCCCGGCGGGCCTGCGCCCAGGCCGCGCGCCGGGGTTTCGCCAGGCCGTCGCCCGGGGTGTGGAGCCCGCCGAGCACCTTCGCCGCGTCGAGCAGCGGGTGCAGTTCGGCGCACTCGGCCGGCGAGCGCAGGTAGCTGCGCACGCCCCACGACGTGGCCCAGCCGTGGCGCCGCTTGAGCTCGGCGAGCCGCTCCGGCGTGGTCGCGAGCTCCAGGCCGCCGACGGGCTGGAAGCACCAGCCGCCGTCGAGCGTGAGCGAGCTGTACTTGGCCACGGTGTACTGGGCGAACCGCGTCAGCGTGCGGTCGGGATCGGTCTGGAACACCAGGCCCGGCGCTTCGGCGCTCGCCGGTCGGCCTTGGTCCAGCACCGTGACGTCGGTCCAGCCGCGTTCGGTGAGCTCGTCGGCCAGTGCGCAGCCGAGGAGCCCGGCGCCGATGACGACCACTCGCGGACGGGCTGCCATCGCGGTACCTCCTGGCCGGGTTCACCGGGCACGCCGAACGACCCGCCGGGCACGGGCCAGGTTGCGGATGGGGGTGTGTGTTCCGTCTTCTGCAACAAAGTGCGGGATCGCGGGGGTACGTGTCAAGACTGCGCGCGGAAGGGGTTTTTCGCTTGCGCCCAGGCAGGTGAAGCCCGTAACGCGAACCTCGGCAGGGGCGATTCGACGCCGGAGGAGTATCAGCCGGCGTAGTAGCCCAGTTGCGCCGAAAGTTCGTTCGCCGCTTCCGTCATCGGCCGCACGATCTGCTTGATCCGCTGCTTCGACAGCCGGTACGACGGCCCCGAAGCGCTCATCGCCGCCACGACCTCGCCGCCCGGGCCGTGGATCGGCACCGCGACCGCGTGCATGCCGAGCTCCAGCTCCTCGAAGCAGGCCGCGTAACCGTCCTCGGCCACGCGCTCGACCTCCGACTCGAGCTCGTCGGGGTCCACGGTCGTGCGCGGCGTGTACTGCTCGAGGCCGTGGCCGAGCACGCGCTTGCGGTCGGCCACGGTCATCGCGGCCAGCAGCACCTTGCCGCTGGAGGTCGCGTGCAGCGGCGTGCGCTGCCCGGTCCAGTTCTGCGTGGTGATGGCGGCCGCGCCGCGGGCCTGGCTGATGTTGATGGCCACGCCGTCGTCGGCGATCGCGATGTTCACGGTCTCGCCCAGCTCCTCGGCCAGGGCCTGACAGGTCTGGCGGCCGAGTTTCGCGAGGTCCATGCGGCCGGTGGCCGCGCCGGCGAGGCGGACGATGCCGAAGCCGATCGCGTACTTCCCGCGCTCGCCCAGCTGCTCGACAAGCCCGTGCTGTTCCAGGACACTCAGCAGCCGGGACGCCGTCGACTTGTGCACACCGAGCTCACCGGCGATCTCCGTGATCCCCGACTCCCCGTTGCGCGCGAGCAGTTCCAGCACGAAAATCGCGCGGTCGACCGACTGAACTTGACTTCCCGTTGCGTTGCCCGAGTCCTGGTTCCGCATAGCGCAACACTAACGGCTGGGCGGCGATCTGTTCGGCTGAGCGGGCGAATCCCTTGACGATGAGGGCGCGCGGGCCGCACTGTTGCGCACAGTGCACATCGACGCGTCATGCGCAACATTCACGAACCGCTCCCGGTTCCCGTGACCCGTTTCCCGGAGGCTGCCCGATGATCCGTGCCTGCGCCGTCGCCGACCTGCCCGAGGGCGAGTCCCTCCGCATCGACGGCCCGATCCCGATCGCCGTCTTCCACACCGCCACTGGCTTCTACGCCATCGACGACACCTGCACCCACCAGGACGCCTCGCTCGCCGACGGCTGGCTCGAAGGCTGCTTCGTGGAGTGCCCGCTGCACGCGGCCCAGTTCGACCTGCGCACCGGCGCGCCGACGTGCCTGCCGGCGAAGGACCCGGTCCGCACCTACGCCGTGGTCGTCACCGACGGCGTGGTGTTCGTCGACGCGCCGGTGCCGGCGGTCGTCGGCGAGGGCAGCGCCCAGCTCACCGTCTAGCTCTTCCCACCCGAGGCCCGTGGGGGTTCCCGAGCGCCCGCCCGGGAACCTTCACGGGCCGTCCACACCTGCTCGGGAGCGCCCGGATGGAGCAATCCGAGCTCGCGATCTTGATCTTTCTGGTGGTCAAACGCGCGGGTCGTGCTCGACGGCGGCGCAAGTAGTGCGAACATGTGCTCATGAAGGCACGTGTCTTGGTGGTCGACGACGACCCCGCGCTGGCGGAGATGCTCACCATCGTGCTCCGCGGTGAGGGGTTCGACACCGCGGTGGTCGCGGACGGTTCGCGCGCGCTGCCGGCGCTGCGCGAGCTCAAACCGGACCTGGTTCTGCTGGACCTGATGCTGCCCGGCATGAACGGCATCGACGTCTGCAAGGCGATCCGCGCCGAGTCCGGCGTGCCGATCGTGATGCTGACGGCCAAGAGCGACACCGTCGACATAGTGCTGGGCCTGGAGTCCGGCGCCGACGACTACGTGGTCAAGCCGTTCAAGCCGAAGGAGCTCGTCGCCCGCGTGCGCGCCCGCCTGCGCCGCACCGAGGCCGAGCCCGCCGAGTCGCTGACCATCGGCGACCTGGCGATCGACGTGCCTGGCCACGAGGTCACCCGCGAGGGCAAAGCCATCCCGCTCACGCCGCTGGAGTTCGACCTGCTCGTGGCGCTGGCCCGCAAGCCGCGCCAGGTCTTCACCCGCGAAGTGCTGCTGGAGCAGGTGTGGGGCTACCGCCACGCGGCGGACACGCGGCTGGTCAACGTGCACGTCCAGCGTCTGCGGTCGAAGGTCGAGAAGGACCCGGAGCACCCCGAGGTGGTGTTGACGGTGCGCGGCGTCGGTTACAAGGCCGGCCCGCCGTGATGAGGCGATGACGGCTTCCGCGGCAGCCGGCCCACCCGCCGGGACAAAGAGTCACCCGAAGGTGGGACGGCTGACCGCTTTCGCCCGAGCCACGATGCGCTTCGTACGGCGCCTCGTGGTCTTGGCGCGCCGCCGGGTGGTGGCGTTCAACGAGCTGTGGCGCCACTCGCTGCAGTTCCGCGTGACGATCTCGACGCTCGCGCTGTCGGCCGCCGTGGTTTTCGTGCTGGGCATGGTGCTGCAGAACCAGATCACCGAGCGCCTGCTCGACACGAAGCGCAGGGCCGCCGTCGAGCAGACGCAGGCACTGGCCGACACCGCGGCGCGCGAGCTGGTGGGTGTCGGAGGCGAGTCGCCCGACGCGCTGCACACGCGGCTCGAGAACGCGTTGAAAAAGATCTCCACGACGTCGGCGTCGCCCGCGGGGTCCACGGCGGGCACGTTCGAGCCGGTGCTCGCGAGCGTCGGGCGCGACCAGTCGGACGCCGACCCGGTGTTCGTGGGTCCGTTCACGTCGGTGCCGGTGCGGCTGCGCCAGTTCGTGGAAGGCGGCAACCTCGCGCGCGTCGAGCACACCGTCTCCGAGAACAACGCGAACACCACGTACCTCATCGTGGGCACGCCGCTGAGCTCGGTGGCGAGCCCGCTGCAGCTGTACTTGCTGTTCCCGCTGACCAGCGAGCAGAACACCGTGTCGACCGTGCAGAACACGCTGCTCGTGGGCGGGCTCGTGCTGCTGCTGTTGCTGGCCGGCATCACGAACCTGGTGGTCCGGCAGGTGGTGCGGCCCGTCCGCCAGGCCGCCGCGGCGGCCGAGCAGTTCGCGGGCGGTGACCTGGAGCAGCGCCTCGCCGTGGTCGGGGAAGACGACCTGGCGAAGCTCGCCGTGTCGTACAACGGCATGGCCGCGAGCATCCAGCGCCAGATCCGCCAGCTCGAGGAGTTCGGCGGGCTGCAGCGCCGGTTCACCTCCGACGTCTCGCACGAGCTGCGCACCCCGCTCACCACCGTCCGCATGGCCGCCGACGTGCTGCACGCGTCCCGCGAGCAGTTCCCCGCCGGCCTCGCGCGGTCCACGGAGCTGCTGGTCGACGAGCTCGACCGCTTCGAGGCGCTGCTCGGCGACCTGCTGGAGATCAGCCGGCTCGACGCCGGTGTCGAAGAGCTGTCGGCCGAGTACATCGACGTGCGGCCCATCGCCACGCGCGCGGTCGAGCAGGTGCGCGTGATCGCCGGGACCGCGGGCAGCTCGGTCGAGTTGATCCTGCCCGAGGAGGACGCCTCCGCCGAGGTCGACGCCCGGCGCGTGGAGCGGATCCTGCGCAACCTGCTGGGCAACGCCGTCGACCACAGCGAGGGCAAACCGGTGCAGCTCACCGTCGCCGTGAACGAGACGGCGGTGGCCATCACCGTGCGCGACCAGGGCGTGGGCCTGCGCGCGGGCGAGGCCGACCTGGTGTTCAACCGGTTCTGGCGCGCCGACCCGTCGCGCAACCGGCGCACCGGCGGTACCGGCCTCGGCCTGGCGATCAGCCAGGAGGACGCGCGGCTGCACGGTGGCGTCCTCGACGCGTGGGGCGAGCTGGGCCAGGGCGCCTGCTTCCGGCTCGTGCTGCCCCGCCACCAGAACGTGCCGATCGAGGAGAACCCGCTGCGCCTGCCGCCGCCCGACGCCACGTCGGAGATCACGCTGTCGCCGTCGTCGGTGCTCGAGGTGCAGCCGGCGCCCGACGCGATCCTCGCCGACCGCGACGCCGAGCGAATTTCCGACCGCGGTTCCGACCGCGAGGAGGTCGGCCGGTGAAGCGCGTTTTCCTCGCGCTGGCGTGCCTGCTGCTGCTCGCCGGCTGCGCCAACGTACCGCTGGAGTCGCAGCCGCTGGTCGTGTCCGTGGACTCGACGCCGCCGGTGGCCAACGACGCTCCCGAGCCGGCGCACGGCCTCGCCGCGCTCGACATCGTGCGGGAGTTCATCCGCAACAACGGCGACCCGCGGTCCAACAACGCCGCCGCCCGGGCGTACCTCGACGACCAGCAGCGCAGCACGTGGAAACCCAGCCGGGCGATCACGATCATCGACAACACGTTCAGCACCGTCTACGAGACCCCGCCGCAGCCGCCGTCCTCGACGACGCCGCCGGACCCGAACGTGCGGGAGGTCGGGCTGCGCGGCTACACCCTGGGCACACTGAGCGGCGACTCCGCGTTCATCCCCGGCTCCGGCCCGGCCGAGCTCACGATCGAGGTGCGCAAGCAGCCGAGCGGTGAGTGGCGCATCTCCTCCCCGCCGGCCACGCTGGTGGTGACCGACGACGACTTCGAGGCGAACTACAACCGCGTCCCGGTGAGCTTCTACTCGCCCGACTCCGGCACGTTCGTGCCCGACCTGCGGTACGTGCCGGCGAAGCCGCAGTCGGGCCTGCCGGGGCGCGTGATGGACCTGATCGTGCAGGGGCCGTCGGCCGGGCTCGGCGGGGCCGTGAAGAACCTGCTGGGCGACCAGGTCACGCTCGACACGAACGTGAAGAACACCGACGACGGCTCGCTGCTCGTGCAGCTTTCGGGGCTCACCGGCGCGAGCCCCGAGACGAGAACGCTGATCGCGGCACAGATCGTGCTGTCGATGCAGGCCGTCACGTCCACGCGCATCCGGCTGCTCGCCGACGGCCAGCCGCTGGTGCGCGGCATGGAGTACTGGCGAAGCAGCGACGTGCCGAACTACAGCGCCGCCTCCTCGCCGAGCCCCGATCTGCAGGGCCTGATGACCGTCGACGGCCGCATCCGCTCGCTCACCGACGGCGCGCCGGTGGCGGGCCCGGCGGGCAACGGTGGGTACGCCGTGGTCAGCGCCGCGCAGTCGATCGACGGCAAGCGGCTCGCGGTGGTGGAACGCAGCGGTGACCGCGTGCAGCTGCGCGTCGGCGACCTCGGCCGCGACCTGCCGCTGGTGGACCTCTCAGGCGGTTCGCTGAGCCGTCCGACGTGGCGGCCCGCGCCGAGCGGGGCCGGTCCGTCGGGTGAGGTGTGGACGGTGGTGGACCACTCGATCGTCGCCCGCATGGTCCTCGACCCGACCGGCCACTGGCTGCGGCAGAGCGTGAACGCCAACGACCTGCTCGCGCTCGGCACCGACATCGACGCGTTGCGCCTGTCGCGCGACGGCGCCCGCGTGGCGGCGATCGTCAACGGCCAGCTCGTGGTCGCGGCGGTCGTGCGCGACGGCGACACGGTGACGCTGCGGGAGCCGCGCGTGCTCCAGCCCGGTGACCTGTCGGACGTCGTGGACCTCGACTGGGGTTCGACGGCGGACACGCTGGTGGTCGTCACGTCGGCGAGTTCCCAGCCCGTGCAGCGCGTTTCCGTGGACGGGCGCCGGATGGACGCGTTCAACGGCTCGAACCTGACCGCGCCGGTCACCGCGGTCACGGCCGCACCCAACCGGCCCATCGTGGTGGCCGACCCGGGCGGGCTGTGGAACGCCACCGAACTGGGTGAGGTCTGGCGGCCCCAGGCCCACACGATGCTCAACGCGACGCCGTTCTACCCGGGCTGACGAGGGTTATTCCGCTCGTTTTCGCCGGGCGGGGCTCGAGGGTGCCGAAACTGTCGGTGCCCGGGTGCACACTGCGAGTCATGGTTCTCGATCTGCTCGTTCCCGCCCGTTGCGCCGGCTGTGGTGCCCGGGGTGTCCCTTGCTGCGCGGAGTGTTCGCGGGTGTGGGGGTCACTCACGGAGGTGGTCCGCGCGCCGCTGACCGGTCTCGCGCCCGCGTACGCGCTGGCCCGCTACCAGGGTGTCGCCAAGCGCGTCTTGATCGCCTACAAGGAGCGCGGGCGCCGCGATGTGGCGCCGGCACTCGGACGGGTGCTCGCGTCCGCGCTGGCCGCCTTGCCTCGCGCCGGTTCTCCCCGCCCCGATGCTTCCCGCGCCGGCCCGCGCCGCGAGGGACACTCACTCGGTGGACCTTCGTTCGATGAACCGACCTTCGTCGGGTCTTCGCCCACCGATCTCCGCCTCGTAAAGCCCGCTGTCCCCGGGAATTCCACCTTCCCTAGGGATTCCAAGGTCCGCAGAGATTCCACCGTCTCCTGGAATTGCACAGCCGCCGGGGATTCCGTGCGCGCCGGGCCGTGGTGCCTCGTCCCGGCACCGAGCCGTCGCTCGGCTTCACGCCTCCGTGGTGGCCCGCACGTGCAGCGCCTCGCCGAGGCCGCTGCGCGCTGTCTCGCCCAAACGGGCGCCGAGGCCTTCGTCGCGCCCGCTCTCGCGCTGAAGGGCGCCCGCGACGCCGTGGGTCTCAGCCGGGCGGAGCGCGTCGCCAACCTGGCCGGGCGGTTGCGGTTCGTGCCCGCCGGCCGGCCACCGCCGGGCAGCCGGGTCGTGGTGCTCGACGACGTGGTCACCACGGGTGCCACGGCGGCCGCGTGCGTGCGGGCACTCACCGACGCCGGGGTCGCCGTGTCGGCTGTGGTCGCGTTGCTCGCCGCAGGGTGAGCAGACGTCACCTACACGAGTGACGTCAAGAGGGAACGCGGCGCGACGGCCGCCCGTTGTCGGGACATGAGGGTCTGGCTCGGATTCACGCGGGCGGCCGAACACTCCACCGGGGTGGCGGCTGTGGCGCGGCGGGCCGTGACTCTCGGCTTCCGGGCTCCCGCACCGTTGCGCCGTACGCGTGAAAATGCATCGCTCGCGTTCGGCCGTCAGGGGCGGGATTTCGGGCTGCACACGGGGGTTTCGCTGCGCGCCGTAACGGGTTCCCGAATCGTGACATCCCCCGGCCCGGGGGCTGTTGCGAGAGGCGTGATGAAGCTAACGTGCTCCGCTATCAGCAATCCCCGCAGGCAGGGAGGTGTGCAGCCCATGTCCCTGGCGCCGGAGGCGCGCTGAGTCCGCGCTCGAGCATCCGCCACGAGACGTCGTGACCGGCCATCGAGTTCTTCTCAGCCCGCCAGATCCGGGCTCCGTCCCCGCACTACCGGCGCCGTGTGAACACACAACAGCTCGCAGTCATCTCAGCGAGGGAGGTCGTGTATGGACATCGTCGTAAAGGGCCGCAACGTGGAGGTGCCCGACCACTACCGGGCACTCGTCAGCGAAAAGCTGGCCCGTCTTGAGCGCTACGACAAGAAGGTCATCCGGTACGACGTGGAGTTGTTCCACGAGCCGAACCGCCGGCAGGCGAAGAGCTGCCAGCGCGTCGAGATCACCGGAAAGGGCCGCGGCCCGGCCGTGCGCGCCGAAGCGTGCGCCGCGGACTTCTACGCAGCGCTCGACTCCGCCGTCACGAAGCTGGAGAACCGGCTGAGGCGGACACACGACCGGAGGCGCGTGCACTACGGGCGCAGCCGCCCGGAGTCGGTCGCCGAGGCGACCTCGATGGCGATGGCCGGCGGATCGCCGGACGCCGTCGCCCGTCCCACAGCGAGCACGGCGGTGCTGGAGGCACCCGCCGCGGACACGGCCGAACCGATCACCGATGGTTTCGCGGCCGTCAGCTCCGGTGAGATCACCCTGCCCCAGCAGAAACGCTGGGAAGACGACGATCTGGGCTACCAGCCCGGCCGCGTAGTCCGCGAGAAGAAGCACAACGCGGACCCCATGTCGGTGGACCAGGCTCTCTACGAGATGGAGCTGGTCGGTCACGACTTCTACCTGTTCAACGACTCCGAGTCCGGGCGGCCGAGCGTCGTGTACCGGCGGAAGGGTTTCGACTACGGCGTGATCCGGCTCGGCGGCTGAGCCTGCCGAGCCGGCGCGGCCGGAGGGGGAGCCGGCCGGTGCCACGGGTGGCCCGCACGCGAGCGCGTGCGGGCCACCCGCGTGCCGGGAGTAGGGTGCGAAGGGGCCTCTCGTGACCTTCTGCGAGCACGTGCGTGCGCGGACCACTGTGTGTTCCCTACGATGTGGTGAGACGGCGGCGCCGCACTACGAGTGCGCGCCGTGCCCACAAGCCCGGGACCGGCTCGGGTGCGATCATGATCAGCTAGTGAGGTCGACCGGATGGTGCTGAACCGCCTGCTCCGCGCGGGTGAGGGCAAGATGGTGAAGCGGCTGCGCAACATCGCCGATCACATCAACACCCTCGAAGACGACGTGAAGGACCTGTCGGACGCCGAACTGCAGGCGAAGACCGGCGAGTTCAAAGAGCGGTACGGCAAGGGTGAGTCGCTCGACGAGCTGCTCCCGGAGGCCTTCGCGGTCGCCCGCGAGGCCGCCAAGCGGGTGCTCGGCCAGCGGCCCTACGACGTGCAGATCATGGGCGGCGCGGCGCTGCACCTCGGCCAGGTCGCCGAGATGAAGACCGGTGAGGGCAAGACCCTCACCTGCGTGCTCCCGGCCTACCTCAACGCGCTGTCGGGCGACGGCGTGCACGTCGTCACCACCAACGACTACCTCGCCAAGCGCGACGCCGAGTGGATGGGCCGCATCCACCGCTTCCTCGGGCTCGAGGTCGGCGTGATCCTCGCCGAGCAGGACCCGCAGGAGCGCCGCCGGCACTACGAGGCCGACGTCACCTACGGCACGAACAACGAGTTCGGCTTCGACTACCTGCGCGACAACATGACGTGGTCGCTCGACGAGTGCGTGCAGCGCGGGCACAACTTCGCGATCGTGGACGAGGTCGACTCGATCCTCATCGACGAGGCGCGCACGCCCCTGATCATCTCGGGGCCGGCGGACCAGTCGTCGCGGTGGTACATGGAGTTCGCCCGCCTCGCGCCGCTGATGCAGGGCATCGACACCACCACGATGGGCTCGCGCGAGCGCGTCGAGAAGACCAACCTGATCAACTCGAAGTACCACTACGAGATCGACGTGCGCAAGCGCACCGTGGCGGTCACCGAGAAGGGCGTGCGGTTCGTCGAGGACCAGCTCGGCATCGAGAACCTCTACGAGGCCGCGAACACGCCGCTGGTCGGCTACCTGAACAACGCGTTGAAGGCCAAGGAGCTCTACAACAAGGACAAGGACTACATCGTCCGCGACGGTGAAGTCACGATCGTCGACGAGTTCACCGGCCGCATCCTGGTGGGCCGCCGCTACAACGAGGGCATGCACCAGGCGATCGAGGCCAAGGAAAAGGTCGAGATCAAGGCCGAGAACCAGACGCTCGCCACGATCACGCTCCAGAACTATTTCCGCCTGTACAACAAGCTTTCGGGCATGACCGGTACGGCCGAGACCGAGGCCGCGGAGTTCCACCAGACCTACAAGCTGGGTGTGGTGCCGATCCCGACGAACCGGCCGATGGTGCGCGCCGACCGCGCCGACCTGATCTACAAGACCGAGCAGGCCAAGTTCGAGGCCGTCGCCGAGGACATCGCCGAGCGGCACGAGAAGGGCCAGCCGGTGCTGGTCGGAACCACGAGCGTCGAGAAATCCGAGCACCTCTCGAAGCTGCTGCTGAAGCTGGGCGTGCCCCACGAGGTGCTGAACGCGAAGTACCACGGCCGGGAGGCGCTGATCGTCGCGCAGGCCGGCAAGGTCGGCGCCGTCACCGTCGCCACGAACATGGCCGGTCGCGGTACCGACATCGTGCTGGGCGGCAACCCGGACATCATCGCCGACCAGGTGCTGCGCGAGCGCGGGCTCGACCCGGTGGAGAACTCCGAGGAGTACGAGGCCGCGTGGCCGAAGGTGCTCGAGGAGATCAAGACCGGTGCCAAGGAAGAGGCCGAGCAGGTCCGCGAGGCCGGTGGTCTCTACGTGCTCGGCACCGAACGCCACGAGTCGCGCCGCATCGACAACCAGCTGCGCGGTCGTTCCGGCCGTCAGGGCGACCCGGGCGAGTCCCGGTTCTACCTGTCGCTGGGCGACGACCTCATGCGCCGGTTCAACGCCGTGATGGTCGAGCGCGTGATGACCACGATGCGCCTGCCCGACGACGTGCCGATCGAGCACAAGATGGTCTCCAAGGCCATCAAGAGCGCGCAGACGCAGGTCGAGCAGCTCAACATGGAGACGCGCAAGAACGTCCTCAAGTACGACGAGGTCATGAACGAGCAGCGCAAGGTGATCTACGCCGAGCGCCACCGCGTGCTCGAGGGCGAGGACCTGCGCGAGCAGATCGAGCACATGACCGTGGACGTCGTCGGTGCGTATGTCGACGGAGCCACCTCCGAGGGCTACGCCGAGGACTGGGACCACGAGCAGCTGTGGACCGCCCTCAAGACGCTCTACCCCGTCGGCCTGAACTGGGACGACCTGGTGGAGAACGGCGACCTCGACGCCGAGGGCCTGCGCGAGGCGCTGGTCAACGACGCGGTCGAGGCGTACGACAAGCGCGAGGCGGAGATCGACGAGCTGGTGGGCGAGGAGGGCGCGATGCGCCGCCTCGAGCGCCAGGTGATGCTGACCGTGCTGGACCGCAAGTGGCGCGAGCACCTCTACGAGATGGACTACCTCAAGGAGGGCATCGGCATGCGGGCACTCGCTCAGCGCGACCCGCTGATCGAGTACCAGCGCGAGGGCTTCGACATGTTCCGCGCGATGCTCGAATCGCTGAAGGAGGAGGCCGTCGGCTTCCTGTTCAACCTCCAGGTCGAGCGCAGCGAGCCCGAGCCCGCGCCGCAGCTGGACCCGTCGGCGCTGCCCGCGGGCATCACGTCGGCCACGGGCGCCGCGGCCGCTTCCTTCGGCGACGACGGCGGCCGCCACTCACGCCCGACCCCGCCCCAGCCGCCCACGACCGACACCGAGTCGGTGCCGTCGGCCTTGCGCGGCAAGGGCGTCGGCGGCGGCGTCCAATCCGGACTGACCATGTCCGGCCCCGCCGAGGGCGGCGGTGTTGAGTCCCATTCGGACAGTGCCGACTCCGACGGCGCCGGCGCGGGCAACACACGCCGCGAACGCCGCGCCGCCGAGCGCGCGCAGGCGAAGAAGGGCAAGAAGGGCCCGCGTCGCTGACGCAGGTTTTCCAGGGCGGGCCGCATTCGTGTGGCCCGCCCTCTTTGTGCGCTACGCCGGGGTCGCGTTCGGGCGGCGAAGCACCGCTGTTGCCGACGAAGTTCTTCGAAGGGCCGGGCCCGGCCGCCTTCACGTGACGGGATTCGCCTACGCGCCTAACGTGGTCGGTGGTGCCGTCGAGGGGGAGAGCCGTGGCTGACCTGGAAACCTTCACACAGATGTTCGCGCCCGAGTACAAAGCGGACCCGTACCCGTTGTACCGCAAGTGGCGTGAGGCCGAGCCCGTCGCCGAGATCGCGCCGGGGTTCCTCGTGGTGAGCGGCCTGGCGGAGGCGACGGAGGTCGTGCGTGATCCCGCGTTCGGGCACCCGCAGCCCGAGGTCCTCGACCCGGCCACCCGCCACCCGGACGACTTGGTCGATGCCGAGGGCCGCCCGGTGGTGTCGTTCCTCGGTCTCAACCCGCCGGACCACACGCGCCTGCGCCGGCTCGTGTCGAAGGCCTTCACGCCGCGGATGGTCGAGCGCCTGCGCCCGCGCGTCGAGGACATCACCGCGCGCCTGATCTCCGACCTGATCGACGCCGGTTCGGCCGACCTGATGACCGCGCTGGCCGCGCCGCTGCCGGTCGAGGTCATCAGCGAGATGCTCGGCGTCCCGATGGCCGACCGGTCGCGCTTCGCCGAGTGGTCGCACGCGCTGGCCCGCGCCCTCGACCCGGCGTTCCTTGTCGCCGACTCCGTGCTCGAAGAAGCGGGCGACGCCGGCCGCGAGTTCAACGCCTACTTCCGCGAACTGGCCGCCGAACGCCGCCGCAACCCCGGTGAGGACCTCCTGTCGGACCTCGTCGCCGTCACCGATCAGGGCGACAAGCTCACCGAGGCCGAACTCCTGGTCACGCTCACCCTCCTGCTAGTCGCCGGGCACGAGACCACCACCAACCTCATCGGCAACGGCGTCCTCGCCCTGCTCGGCACCGACGCGGGCCTCCGCTCCCTCGGCGACGACGGCGCCCTCGCGCCCAATGCCGTCGAAGAAGTCCTGCGCCACGACTCCCCGGTGCAGCTCACCAGCCGCGTCGCCCTGAAGCCCACGCGCATCGGCACCACCGACGTCGCCCCCGGCGCCCAGGCGATCGTCCTCATCGGCGCCGCAAACCGCGATCCCGCCACCCACCCGGACCCGGACACCTTCGATCCCACCCGCAAGCCCTCCCGCCACCTCGCCTTCGGCCAGGGCATCCACTTCTGCCTCGGCTCGCCCCTGGCCCGCCTCGAAGGCCAGACCGCCCTGCGCGAACTGGCCGTCCGCACCCCGGCGCTGCACCTGGTCGGTCCCCCGACCTGGAACCCGACCATCACCATGCGCGGCCTGTCCCAACTCCCGGTGGCGATCGGCTGACGCCGTGACCTGCTGTTCGGGACACCCGTCCCATCAAGCAGCCGACGGACGCGCCGGCACCGCACGCGCCGGCCCCAGCCGCGGCGCCAGCAAGTGGAACCGCGTACAAACCCACCCCGTCCGTGTCCGCTCGAACCGCGCCGCCAAAGCGAGCACCCGAGGCCCATTCCGAATGGTCGTCGCGGCCTCCAGCGCAAGATCCGTCGGGTGGCACACGTGCAGCGTCCCGACCCGATGCCGCGTGCTCGGCAGGCGGCTGTGCGTCAGAAGCCGCGCGAACAAGGCCGGGTCGACGAGGTTCTGCACCTGCGCCGCGGCACGGCGGCCGCCGAGGACTTCGAGGATGGCGTTGAGGCGGCCGGTCAACTGGCGTTCGCTCGGGGGTCCCAGGAGCTGCACCACGTTGTGGCCCGCGGGTGGCAGGTCGCGGACCGGCGGGCGATGCCGCGTGACGTGGCGGACAGTGCGGGGCCGGGCGGCGGGCTCGCTGCCCGCGAGGCCCCGGAGGCGGTGGGTCGTCATGTGTTCCTCCCCTGAAACGCGGACGATCCGCTGCAGGTAGTGCCCGGACAAAGCCGAAACCGGGACTGCCTGCGCCCGATCCGGCGAAATCCGCGAAACCGCCCATTCCGATCTGCAAGATGCGCTACGCCCGTTGCCGCGCACGCGGATCGCTAGGGTGAGCCCGTGCTCAAAGGCTTGCTGGTCGACTACGCCGGCGTCCTCACCGACCCCGACGCCCACCTGCTCTACGACTACCTGCGCGCCATCCGCTCCGGCGGCACGCGCACCGGCCTGGTCTCCAACGCGCCCGGCGCCACGTCGGCCGTCCGCCACCAGCTGGGCGACTACTTCGACACGCTGGTCTTCTCCGGCGAGGTCGGCGTGGCCAAACCCGACCGCGAGATCTACCTCGTGGCCGCCGAACGCCTCGGCCTCGCCGCCGCCACCTGCGCGTTCGTGGACGACGCGGCCCGCAACGTCCGCGGCGCCGCCGAGGCTGGCATGGTCGCCATCCACCACGTCACGATGGAGGGCACCCTCGAAGAGCTGGCCGCTCTCTTCAGCTAGTCCGTCGCACCAGCTCGAACGACAGCACCGCGGCCGCCGCCGAGACGTTGAGGGACTCGACGTCGCCGGGCATCGGGATGGAGACCCACTCGGTCACCAGCTCGGCCACGGCCGCGCCCACGCCTTCCGTCTCCCCGCCCAGGACGAACGCCGCCCGCTGGGGGAGCGAAACGTCGAACACCGTCGACTTGCCCGATGCACTCAGTGCGTACAGGCCATAGCCGGCGTCCGTCAGCATTTCCGCCGCGTCACGGGCGCTGCCGCACCGCAGCACCGGCGCGCGGAACGCCACGCCGGCCGAAGCCTTGACCACCATCGGGTCCAACGCGGCCACGCCCCGCCTCGGCACGATCACGCCTTCCAGACCGGCGGCGGTTGCCGTGCGCAGGATCATGCCGACGTTCGCCGGCGTCGTGATGCCGTCGAGCAGCAGGACTCGCGAGGGCGGGCGGCGGTCGTCGAGCGCGGCGGCGAGCGAGCGCATCCGCGGCGCGACGACGTCGGCCAGCACACCCTGGTCCTGCTTGCCGTTGCCGGCCAGCACCTTCACGCGGTGGGCGCTCGCGCGCTGCACCGGCACCCCGGCGTCCTTCGCGGCGCGCTGGATCTCCGCGGCGGCCGGGCCGCGGGCGGTGTCGGCGAGGATGACCTTGTCCACCTGCAGCCCGTCGTCGGCCAGCGCTTCGAGCACCGGCTTGCGCCCGTAGACGGTCAGGAACCGGTCCTTCGGAGAAACCTCCGCCTCATCACCCACGCCGGTCAGTCTCGCACTGTGTAAGGATCGGCCCATGCCCGACCGCCTGTCCGCGCTCGACGCCTCGTTCCTGTACGTCGAGGACCACGCGACCCCGATGCACGTCGGCGGCGTGGCGATCTTCGAGCGGCCACGCGGCGGGCTCGACTACGCGCAGGTGCTCGACCTCGTCGGCTCGCGCCTGCCGTTCCTGCCTCGCTACCGCCAGCGCGTGCTCGACGTTCCCGGGCACCTCGCCCGGCCCGTGTGGGTGGACGACGTCGACTTCGACCTCAACTACCACGTCCGCCGCTCCGCGCTGCCCCAGCCGGGCACCGACGAGCAGCTGTTCGACCTGGTCGCGCGCCTGATGTCGCGCCGGCTCGCACCCGAACGCCCGCTGTGGGAGGCCTACTTCGTCGAGGGTCTCGCCGGCGACCGCGTGGCGCTGGTGACGAAGACGCACCAGTCCGTTGTGGACGGTATCGGCACCATCGATCTCGGCCAGCTCATCCTCGACGACGCCCCGGCGCCGCCCGAGCCGTACGAGGACACCTGGACGCCGCGGCGCGAACCGAGCCGCGCGCAACTGGTGTTCGACGCCGTGAGCGAGGCCGTGCAACGCCCGGGTGAGCTGGTGGAGAACGTCCGCTCTGCCGCCAACGACGCGCTGACGTCGGTCGGCAAGGTCGCCGAGACGCTGGGCGATGTGGCGTCGACGCTGCGCACGGTCGTCAACCCGGCACCGCAAGGCCCGCTCAACGTGCGCGTGTCCGGCGGCCGGCTGTTCTCCGTGGTGCGCACGCGGCTGGAGGACTTCCGCAAGATCCGCGCGGAGCACGGCGGGACCGTCAACGACGTGATCCTCACCGCGATCACCGGCGCGCTGCGCGAGTGGCTCCTGTCGCGCGGGGTGAACCTCACGTCCACGGCCACCGTGCGCGCGCTGGTGCCCCTGGCCGTGCGCGACGAGGACACGGCCGAGTACTCCACGCCGGCGCTCGTCGGCAACCAGGTGGCGGCCTACCTCGTCGACCTGCCGGTGGGCGAGCCGAACCCCGTGCTGCGGCTGCAGCACGTCGGCCACGCGATGACCGAGCACCTCGACTCCGGCCGTTCCGTCGCCGCGCGCGGGCTGCTGAAGGTGAGCGGCTTCGCCCCGGCGACGCTGCATTCGCTCGGCGCGCGGGCCGGCGGTTCGCTGTCGGGCCGGATTTTCAACATCATGATCACCAACTCGCCGGGGCCGCAGGAACCGGTGTACGCGGGTGAGGCGAAACTGATCGAGATGTTCCCGGTGATGCCGCTGATGCGCACCCAGGCGCTGGCGATCGGGGTCACGTCCTACCACGGCGGTGTCTACTTCGGACTCAACGGCGACCGCAAGGCCGCGTTCGACGTCGACCTCCTCGGCGGGATGATCGAAGAAGCGTTGGAAGAGCTGAAGGGGGCGCACTGGTGAGGGTCTACATTCCGGCGACGATCGCGATGCTCCGCGAACTCGAGTCGAACGGCGAGTTCCGGGCCCGCAGCGGCACGGCGTTCGCGCTGACGCCCGGGCTGCGCGAGGCGTACGTGAGCGGCTCCGACGAAGAGCTGGAGTACGCCGCGTTGCTGGACGCCGCACGTGCGTCACTGCGCCTGATCAACGCGGAGGAAAAGGGCGAGCCCCGCCGCGCCGTCGTCTCGGCCGACGTGGACAACGTGACATTGCGCGCGGACCTCGACGCCGCCGTCGTCCGCCTCGACGGCCCCGTCGCGCTCAGCCGGATCGCCGCGATCCACGTGGACTCCGCCGAAGCCGCCGACGCCGTCTCCGCGGCCGCCGCCGTGATCGACGCCGCCGATCTGGGCGACGAGGACGCCGAGTTCGTGCTGGGTGATGCGGAGGACCATGAGCTGGCTTGGTATGCGCCGCAGGAGCTGCCGTTCTTGCTGGAGCTGATGTAGTCCCCGTTTTTGTCGGACCCGGCTGGCAGAGTTCGGTCTCGTGACGGAACTCGACTTCTGGCAGCTCATCGACCCCTCCCGCACCGACGTGGCCGCCCGCGCCGGCGCGCTGCTCGCGGCCCGCCCGCGCGCGGAAATCGTTGCCGCGCACGGGGTTTTGGGCGGACTCCTCACGGAGTCCTACCGCAGCCCCCTGTGGGCCGCCGCGTACCTCATCAACGGCGGCTGCTCCGACGACGGCTTCGACTACTTCCGCGGCTGGCTCCTCACCCAGGGCCGCGAGGTCTTCACCCGCGCCCTCGCCGACCCCGACTCGCTGGCCGACGTGCCGGCCGTCCGCGCCGCCGCCGCTGAGGGCGAGGAGCTGGAGTGCGAAGAGATCCTGTACTTCACTTCGGCGGCCTATCTCGCCGCTACCGGGGAACCACTTCCGGAGGACTCGCCCGTTGCGCTGCCGCCGCTGGACCCGGACTTCGACGTCGAAGATCCGGATTCGGCTCGGGAACGGTTACCGCGGTTGTCTGCGCTGTTCGCCGCCTGAGCCGGGGTTAACGGTGGTCGAGACCGTCGATCATCAACCCCACCGTGAAGTCGAACCGGTCGTGGCCCTCGCCGGCCGTGAGTGCCGTGGCGTGGCGCGTCGTGTGCGGGAAGGTCTCGGCGGGCAGGGCGGTGAGGCGGCGGCGGAGTTCGTCGCGGTCGAGGACCCAGGCGGTGTCGTCGAGGGTTGAGCGCCGGCGGGCGATGGAGAGCTCCAGGCAGTAGGACGCGACGTACAGCAGGAGCGCGTCGATGGCCCACGCGGCGGTCTGCGGCGCGACGCCGCCCGTGAGCAGGATCGCGAGCATGCCTTCGTTGACGCGCACGGCTTCCAGGTCGGTGGGGACCATGGCGAACGCGGCGCTGGAAATGCCGGGGTAGCGCAGGTACTGGTCGCGCAGCTGCTCGCACACGTCGCGGATCTGGTCGCGCCACTCCTCGGTGGAAGGCGAAGGCAGCGCGAGCTCGGAGCACAGCCGTCCGATGAGCAGCTCGCCGAGGTCGGCCTTGTTGACCACGTGGTTGTAGAGCGACGCGGGTCCGGTGTCGAGGGCGTCGGCCAGGCGCCGCATGGTCAGGGCCTCGTAGCCCTCCCGGGCGATCACCTCCAGGGCCGTGTCGATGACCTGTTCCACGATCGGGGGCTTGCGACGGCGCCGCGGTCGGGTGTCGGCCTGGAGGTTCGGCGGCTGGTGGCGCGCCGCGCGTCGCTCTCGCGGGTTCACGGGAACCACCCTAGCTTGACACGAACAACGTTCGTAAGTAGAACATTGTTCGTATCTGACGATCGCGTAGACGTGACCGTGGTCGGTGCCGGCCCGGTGGGCCTGGTGCTCGCCGCCGAGCTGGCCTTGTCCGGCGTGAAAGTGCAGGTACTGGAGCGGCTGACCGAGCCGGACCAGGCGGTGAAGGCCGGCGCGATCAACGTGCCGACGGCCGAGGCCCTCGACCGCCGCGGCCTGCTGCCGGCGGCCGAGCAGGTGCAGCGGGAGCTGCTCGGGCAGGTGGGGTCATTCGCGCGCCTGGTCGGGCAACGGGATCGTCCTGCTCGACCGCACTCCCGACGGCGCTTTCGCGTCTCTCGCCGCCCCGTGGTCCACCCGCGTCACCACCGTCCCCGACGCCCTCACGACCCCAATCGGCCTCCTGCTCCGCCCGGACGGCATAGTCGCCTGGGCCACGGACACCCCCGACCCCGCCGATCTCGCGACGGTCCTGCACCAGTGGGCCGGCGCGCACTCACCCGAACCCGCGCAGGTGGGCTAAACCACCGCCGGTGTCAGCCACCGATCAGCGTGCCGACCTGGTCCGCCGCCGGGGCCGTGACGTTCACCGGTGAGCCCCACGCCGAGTAGCGCGCCGTGATGCTGGCGCTGCCCTGGCCGCCGGAGCCGCGCAGGACGGGGGACAGGTCGAGGACCAGCTGCAGCGGCCGGTTGTCCTCGTCGAGCCACAGGTCGAGGGGAACCTTCGTGCCACCGAGCTGCGCGTCCGCCGGCAGGCCCGCGGGCAGCTCGGCGCCGAGGTGGGCCAGGTCGACGTCGACGCGGTAGTGGGAGGCGTCCGTGCCGTCGAGGGTGGTCGTGTCGCCGGCAGTGAGGGTGCCGGCGGTGCGGACCTGTTCGAGCGTGTGCACGGGGTCGTTCTGCTCGGCGAGCTGCGCGAGGCTGCCGCCGAGAACCTGGGAAAACGGGTCGCTGCCATCGGGCGAGACCTTCACCCACGGTTTGCGGCCGGTCACCTGGTCGAGGGCGCTCGGGGGGACCTTCGCGTACAGCGTCTGCGCGACCAGGCGTAGCTCCAGCGGCTCGCCGACGTAGTCCGTGGTCATCTGCAGCGCCGTCCCGCCGGGGCCGAACACGGCCTCACCCTGGCCGTGGGACACGAGGGCGCCCGCGGCGACGTCGGTGGTGAACTTCGCGGAGTGACCGGCGTTCGTCGCCGCGACGGCCGCGTCGGCCAGGGCGCGGGCGTCGGAGAACCGCTCGGGCGAAGCCGAACACCCGCCGATCACGAGCAGCGCGGCGCACGCCAAAGCCGTCCTGCGCATCCGGAAACCCCGTCCTGACCGGCGGAAAGAGACCCTACAAAAGCACAGACGGCTCCGAAGACCCGTTCGGGGGAAGTGGAATTGCCCGTAGTAACGCGAAGTGCGCCCCGACGGTTGTCGAGGCGCCCTTCGGGTCAAGCAGCGAGCGGTCAGCCGCCCATCTTCTTGATCAGCTCGCCCATGTCGGCGACCTGGTCGGCCGGCGGAGCGGCAATGGTTACCGGGACGCCCCAGTCGCTGTACTTGACGACGAACTTGCCGGTGCCGGCAGAGGCGGCGTTACCGCCCATCTCCTTGACCATTTCGCTCTCGTCCATGCTGATTTGGAGCGGCAGCTGGTCCTTGTCGACCCAGAGCTCCATCGGAATCCGGATGTTCTTGCCCTGCGCCGCTTCCTTCACCTTCGCCTTGGTCTCCTCAGGCAAAGCCTTCAGCAACTTGTCGAGAGCCTTGACCATGTCAATGTCGATCTTGTAGTGGTTGACCTTCTGGCCGTTGAGCTCGGTCTGGTCGGAGCTCACGATCTTGCCGGCTTCCGAGAGCTGGTCGAGCAGCTGGGTCGGGTCGCTCTGCTGACCCGCCTGCGCCATGCTCCCGGCGAGCGCCTTCGAGATCGGGTCGTCGCCATCCGGCGAGATCTTCAGCCACGGCTTGTCGGTGCCGAGCTGAGTGGCCTGGTCGGCGGGGATCTTCAAGAACGTCGCGTTGTCGACCAAGATCATCTCGGTCTGTTCGCCATCGGCGTCGACCGTCATGTGAAAGGTCGTGCCCTGTGCTCCATACGCAGCTTCACCCTGCGCGGTGATGGTCTTGCCGTCTGCCGTCATCTCCATCGACATCTTCGACGACTTCGACTTCTGCGTGCCCTGCTTCGACGCCGCCGCCAGCTCGATCACGTTCGAGAACGGCGCGGCCAGCCCCAGCTCCGGCTTCGCCCCCGCCGGCCCGGCGGCGCCGTTTTCAGCCTTCGAACCACAGCCGGTCAGCACGAGCGCCAGCGCGGCACCCGCGGCGACGACGAAAGTGGTTTTGCGCATGCAATCCCCCTAGGAAGGTCATTACTCCACCCGCAGTATCGCTGGATCGGGGCAACGGTTACGCCCTTTCGATCACGATTTGGGTACTCGATCACCCGTTGTGTCGTCCACCTGCGGAGTAATCATGGGACGCGCGGTGACGGCCGTAGGTTCCGGCCGCTTTCAGCGGGTCGCGACCGGCAGCTCCTCCAGCCCGTGCATCAGCGTCGAGAACCGCCACCGCGCTGGATCGGCACCGTCGGCGAGCCGAAGCGCGGGGAACCGTTCGATGAGCGCGCCGAGCGCGATCGCTCCCTCCAACCGGGCGAGCGGCGCGCCGAGACAGTGGTGGATGCCGTGCCCGAACGCCAGGTGCCCGCCGGCCGGTCGGGTCACGTCGAGCTCATCGGGATCCGCGAACCGCTCGCCGTCGCGGTTCGCGGAAAGCAGCGACACGGAGAGGAACTCGTTCGCCGGGATCTCGACGCCACCGACCGTGATCGGGGCGGTGGTGAACCGCGTGGTCGCGATGTGCACCGGTCCGTCGTAGCGCAGGAGCTCCTCGACGGCATTCGGCACGAGCGACGGGTCGGCCCGCAGAGCCGCGAGCTGCGCGGGGGCACGCAGCAGCGCGAGCGTGCCGTTGGCGATGAGGCTGACCGTGGTGTCGTGCCCGGCGATCACGAGCAGTTCGGCCATGGCGACGAGCTCCTGCTCCGACAGGCGGTCGCCGCTGTCGGTCACGGCGACCAGGTCGGACAGCAAGTCCTCGGCCGGCTCGGCCCGCTTGGCGGTGACGAGTTCACGCAGGTAGGCCAGGAACAGCTCGGACGCCTCGACGAGCCGCTGATCACCGGCCGACGTGATCACCTCGACCCACGAGCCGAACTTCTCGCGGTCGGTTTCGGGCACACCCAGCAGCTCGCAGATGACGATCATCGGCAGCGGCGCGGCGAAGCTCGCGACCAGGTCGACCCGATCCTGCCCGGCCATCGCGTCGAGCAGCTCGGCGGTCACACTCTCGATCCGCGGCCGCAGGCGCGCGATCGCGCGGGTCGTGAACACCTTCGCGACGAGCCGCCGCAGCCGCGTGTGATCCGGCGGGTCGCTGTTGAGCATGTGCACCTCGAGCAGCCGGAACGCGGGGGACAGCATCGCGAACGACGAACCGTGCCGGTCGGCGATGATGTGCGCGCGCCTGCCCTCGTCCTTGTGGACGTCCGGGCTGGTCAGGACCTGTTTGACGTCCTCATACCTGGTGACGAGCCACGACCGCATTCCCCGCGGCGTCTGCACCAGCCGGACGGGTGCTTCGATCCGCAGCTTCGCTTCGATCTCGTGGGGATTCTGGACGTACTCGATGTCGAGGGGGTAGGCCTCGGGGTCGGTCGGCACGGGCGGCGGCTCCTTGTGGTGGGGATTCCCACCCCATCGGCTCCGCGCGCGGTTGCCAACCTCCGGCCGCCGTCAGCGCCCGTTTTTCCCGTGATCAAGAGTCACTCCGCGCCACCCGCGCGTGAAACGAGCAGCCGACGCAGCGAGGCCAGCCGCTCAGCGCTCGCGCGGCCTTCGGTGACGACGGCGTCGAGCGCGCAGTTCGGGTCCTCCGGCGGGCCGAGGTGACCGCAGTTCGTGGGGCATTCCTCGGCGGCCTCGGCGAACTCCTCGAAGGCGTTCACGATGTCGTCGGCGGTCACGTGTGCCAGCCCGAACGACCGCACGCCCGGCGTGTCGATCACCCAGCCGCGGCCCGCGAGGGGCAGCGGCAGCGCGACGGCCGCCACGGACGTGTGGCGTCCCTTGCCGACGGAGCTGACGACGCCCGTGGCGAGCTCGGCGTCGGGCACCAGGCGGTTGACCAACGTTGACTTGCCGACGCCGGAGTGCCCGACCAACGCGGACACGCGGCCTTCGAGGCGCTCGGCCAGGCCTTCGGGCTTCTCGTCGTGGCGCGTGACGATGGCCGGCACGTCGAGGCCCGCGTAGCTCGCGAGCAGCTCGTCGGGGCTGGCCAGGTCGGCTTTCGTGAGGCAGAGGACGGGCTCGAGCCCGCCCGCGTAGCAGGCGACCAGGCAACGGTCGATGAATCCGGTCCGCGGCGGGGGATCGGCGAGTGACGTGACGATCAGCAGCTGGGCGGCGTTCGCGACGACCACGCGCTCGTACGGGTCGGTGTCGTCGGCGGTCCGGCGCAGCACGCTGGTGCGCTCGTCGACGCGGACGATGCGCGCGAGTGTGTCCGGCAGCCCCGAGACGTCGCCGACGAGGGCGACCATGTCGCCGACGACCACGGAGACGCGCCCCATCTCGCGGGCGCGCATGGCCGTGACCACGCGTTCGGGGTCGGCGTTCACGGCGCACGTCCAGCGGCCGCGGTCCTTGCCGATCACCATGGCGGTGACGGCGTCGGCGTGCTCGGGCCGGCGTTTGGTCCGGGGCCTGGTGCCCTTGCCGGGGCGAACCCGCACGTCGGATTCGTCCAGCTTGCTCCAGTCGCCTCGCGCCAAACCGCCCACCGTCCTCCCGCTCGTCCTGCCTGGTCGAAATGATCCCATGCCGGTCGCGCCCGGCCCGGCCTGCGTGTAACGATGGCGTCTTGAGAGGTGCGAGGAGGCTGGCATGTGCGGCCGTTACGCGGCGACGAAGGACCCGGCGAAGCTGATCGACGAGTTCGCGGCGGTCGATTTGACGGAGGGTGCCGCGCGCGAGGACTACAACGTCGCGCCGACCAAGAACGTCGTCACCGTGGTCCAGCGCCACCCCCGCGACGCCGAGGGGCAGGTGCTCGAGGACGAGCCCGCCGAGCGGTCGCTGCGGATCATGAAGTGGGGCCTCGTGCCGTTCTGGGCGAAGGACCCCTCGGTCGGCTCGCGCATGATCAACACGCGCGCCGAGACGGCGGCTGAAAAGCCCGCCTTCAAACGCGCTTTGAAGTCGCGCCGCTGCCTGGTCCCGGCCGACGGCTGGTTCGAATGGCGCCGCACGGGCAAGGAGAAGGAGCCGTTCTACATGACGGATCCTTCGGGCTCGTCGCTCGCGTTCGGCGGGATCTGGGAGAGCTGGCGCCCGAAGGACGGCTCGTCCGACGAGCAGCCCTTGATCACGTTCTCCATCATCACGACCGACGCCGAGGGCCAGCTGCGGGGCATCCACGACCGCATGCCGCTGGTCGTCCCGCGCGAGCACTGGGACGGCTGGCTCGACCCGGAGCAGTCCTCCGTGGACGGTCTCCTCGTGCCCACGCCGCCGGACTTCGTCGAGTCGCTCGAGCTGCGACCGATTTCCACGCTGGTCAACAACGTCCGCAACAACGGCCCCCAACTGCTCACGCGCGCCGAGCCCGCCGCCTCGGAAACCCTGTTCGACGCGCCATGACCACCCTCGAGATCGACACCCCCCACGGCCCCGCGCGCGCCGAGCTCCACTGCGCCAAGGACGGCGCCGCCGCGCTCCTGCTCGGCCACGGCGCGGGTGGGGGGATCGGGGCCAAGGACCTGGTGGCGGTCGCGCAGGCCGCGAAGGCGGCCGGGGTGCACGTGGCTTTGGTGGAGCAGCCGTACCGGGTGGCGGGGCGCCGGGCGCCCGCACCGGCGAAGCAGCTGGACACGGCTTGGCTGGCTGTGGCGGACGAGTTGTCGGCGCACTTCGACGACCTGCCGTTGGTCTTCGGTGGCCGTTCCTCGGGCGCGCGGGTGGCCTGCCGGACTGCTTCGGCCGGTCAGGCTGTGGCGGTGTTGTGCCTGGCGTTTCCCGAGCACCCGCCGGGCCGGCCGGAGAAGACGCGGCAGCCGGAGCTCGATGCGGTGGAGGTGCCGACCCTGGTGGTGCAGGGCGAGCGGGATCCGTTCGGCCGTCCTTCGGCGGGGCCGCACCACGAGGTGGTGATGGTCTCGGGGGACCACACGCTGTCGGCTGACTTGGACGCGGTGTCGCGCGCGGCGGCGGAGTGGCTGGGGCGGGTGCTGAGGCCGCACCTCTGAGTGGTCAGGCGCCCTCGGTCCAGAACTGGTTGACGCGCGCGATCGCTTCCTCGCGGCTCATCGCGGCGACCTCGGCGTCGGGGATACCGACCTGGTGGATCAGCGTGTGGACGACCTGTGCCGGCACGCCGGCCTCGGCCACCGGACGCGCGATGGACCGTTCCGGGACCACATCGTCCTGCACACACGCCCAGTACTCGGCTTCGGTCACGCAGAGCTGGTGACGCAGGACCGCGCGCCACATCTGCGGTCCGTCGGTCGACCGGTTCGGCCGACGGGAATTCCTCGTCCGCAGCACGCGCCCGTCGGACAGGTGCAGCTCGTAGGTCACATGGTGCGTGACGGAGCGCTCCCGCGCATCCCGCACGAGTTGCCATCCCTCGGCTCGGCAGAACGCGTCGTGATCCGCCCGGGTCGGTGCCGGCCACGTCATCGGCTGCTGTTCACCAGCCAAGCCTGCAGGTCCGCGTCGCTGCTGAGCTCGATCAGCTGGACCAGGCTCCAGTTGTCCCGGTGGGTCGGCGCGTCGCGCAGGTGGTCCTGCCAATCGTCCGCGTACTCCCGCAGCGCCCCCACCATGTCGGCGACGGCGTCGTCGAAGGTCTCGGCATCGGCCGCCACCGTGTCGTTGTCGCGGCGCATCGTGGCCACGCGGCCCTGCGCCTGGTTGCCCACAGACTTCCCCCAGGTGTGGACAACCAGGCGTTCACCACTCGTCAGCCTGCGATCGAAGCCACGACAGCCCCCGTCAACCGCACCAGATCCCCAGGCGCCAGCTCCACCTCGAGCCCCCGCCGCCCAGCCGAGCAGTAGACCGTCGCAAACCCCGAAGCCGACTCGTCCACCACCACCGGCAGACGGCTCCGGTGCCCCAGCGGCGAAATCCCCCCGAGCACATACCCGGTAGCTCGCTGGGCAGCCGCCGGATCCGCCATCCGCGCCTTCTTGCCCCCGGCCGCGGCGGCCAGCGCCTTGAGGTCCAGAGACCCCGTCACCGGCACCACGCCCACCGTCAGCTTGCCGTCGACGTCCGCCACCAGCGTCTTGAAGACGCGCGCCGCCTCCAGGCCCAGGGCCTCGACGGCCTCCAGGCCGTACGACTCGGCGCGCGGGTCGTGGTCGTACGAATGCAACGTGTGCGCCACCTTGTGTTTCGTGAGCAGTGCCGTCGCCGGTGTTCCCTTGCCCGCCATGGGATCGGAGTCTACGAAGGGGCCGGGAATGGAAGGCCGCCACGTTCTGTTGAAAGAGACGTGACCACGACGCTTACCACTGCCCGCCCTCGTAGGCGCAGCACCGAGCCGGGCCTTCCGAGCCCCCGCGTAAACTCGGCGTTGCCGTATGCGCAGAAGCGCATCGACGCCGAACGGGAAGGGAACGGTTTGCCGAGCACCCCTAACACCGCGCCGGAGACGGCGGCCGACGAGCTGGAGCTGGCGGAGCGCTTCGAACGCGACGCGATGCCCCTGCTCGATCAGCTGTACTCGGCCGCGATGCGGATGACGCGGAACCCCTCCGACGCCGAGGACCTGGTCCAGGAGACCTTCCTCAAGGCATACGCGGCGTTCGCCTCCTTCAAGGCCGGCACGAACCTCAAGGCGTGGATGTACCGCATCCTCACCAACACCTACATCAACGGCTACCGCAAGCGTCAGCGGCAGCCGGTGCAGCAGCCGACCGAGGAGATCACCGACTGGCAGATCGCCAAGGCGGAGAGCCACACCTCCAGCGGGCTGCGCTCGGCTGAGGTCGAGGCGATGGACAACCTGCCCGACACCGACGTGAAGGGCGCGCTGCAGAAGCTGCCCGAAGAGTTCCGGCTTGCCGTCTACCTGGCGGACGTCGAGGGCTTCGCGTACAAGGAGATCGCCGAGATCATGGACACGCCCATCGGCACCGTGATGTCCCGTCTGCACCGCGGTCGCGCCCAGCTGCGCGACCTGCTGGCCGACGTCGCGCGCGAGCGCGGCTTCATCCGCGGTGACCGCGAGGAGGTGGCGAAGCGATGAGCACGGGTGACGCGCCGGGGACCGAGGACAAGGTCCGCTGCGAAGAGGCGCTTTCGGAGATCTACCTGCTCCTCGACAAGGAGTGCAGCCCCCTGCGCGACGCCGAGCTGCGGCGCCACATCGAGGACTGCCCGCCGTGCCTCGAGGAGTACGGCATCGACGAGCAGATCAAGGAGCTGCTGCATCGCAAGTGCGGCGGTGACTTGGCGCCGGCGGAGCTGAAGAGCCGCCTGCGCGCCTCGATCCGCCAGACCGTGGCCACCCGCGGCGGCGTGACGGTCGAGCGCACCGAGATCACCGTCGAGCAGCGCACCGGCGAGTAACCCACGCTCTGAACACGACGACGGCCCCCGTACCAGCTGGTGCGGGGGCCGTGTCGCGTCCGGACGCCGGAATCAGGCGTTGGGCTTCTTGCCGTGGTTCGCGCCGTTCTTCTTGCGGTCGCGACGCTTGCGGGCGCGCTTCGACATGCTTCACTCCTCGTATTCACGCGGGATGGCCCGGGTGCGGGGTGCCGAAGCACCTGCCGGGCTCGGGTCAACCGCTCCAGTGTGTCATGCGTGCCCCGGCTCACCTGCGGCGCCCGTGCTGATCGGCGCCCGCTCTGGTTTGATGGGCGGATGACCGGAGGAACCGCGCACCACGCACTCGTGGTCGCCGAGTAGCTCGTGTCCACCCTTTCCGACCTGCTCGCCGAGAACACCGGCCTCCCCGGTGAGGCGGCCGACCATCTGCAGACCGTCGTCGCGGAGTGGCAGCTGCTGGCCGATCTGTCGTTCGCCGATTTCCTGCTCTGGGTCCCCGTCGCGAAGGATCTGCAGCCCGAGGGCGGCGATTTCGTGTGCGTCGCGCACGCCCGGCCCACCACGGCACCCACCGCGCACCCCGAGGACGTCGTCGGCACGCGGTTCACCGTCGCCGAGCACCCGGAGCTGGCGAAGGCCGTCCGCGAGCGGACGATCGGCCGCGAGGAAGACCCGCACTGGTACCGCGACCTGCCGATGCGCCGCGAAGCCGTGCCGGTGAGCTTCGGCGGCGACGTGATCGCAGTGCTCAGCCGCGAGACGAACCTGGCCGCGCCGCGCGTGCCGAGCCCGCTGGAGATCGCATACCTGGGCAGCGCGGGCGACCTGTGCCAGATGATCGTCGACGGCACGTTCCCGCCCCCGGGCGGCAACCAGGCCGACACGCACACCAGCCCCCGCGTCGGCGACGGCCTCATCCGGCTCGACCCGAGCGGCACCGTCGTGTTCGCCAGCCCCAACGGCCTGTCCGCCTACCACCGCATGGGCCACGAGTCCGACCTGGTGGGGCAGCGGCTGGCGCCGTTGACGCGTTCGCTGATCCGCGACCCGTTCGACGCCACCGAGGTCTCGCACCGCATCATCGAGGCCCTCGACGGCAAGCCCTCCACCCGCACGGAGGCCGATTCCCGCCGCGGCGCCGTGGTGCTGTTCCGCGCGCTGCCGCTGCGCCCGTCGGGGCAGGCGGCCGGCGCGCTCGTACTGGTCCGCGACGTCACCGAGGTCAAGCGCCGCGACCGCGCCCTGCTGTCCAAGGACGCGACGATCCGCGAGATCCACCACCGCGTGAAGAACAACCTGCAGACCGTCGCGGCGCTGCTGCGGCTGCAGTCGCGTCGCACCACGAGCGAAGAGGCCCGCCTCGCGCTCGGCGAGTCCGTGCGGCGCGTTTCGTCGATCGCGATGGTCCACGAGGCACTGTCGATCTCCGTCGACGAGCGCGTGGACCTCGACAAGCTGCTCGACAACGTCCTGCCGATGGTCGGCGAGGTCGCCACCGCGGAGTCGCAGGTGGGGCTCACGCGCAAGGGCTCATTCGGCATCGTCATCGCCGAGATCGCGACGCCGCTGGTCATGGTGCTGACGGAGCTCGTGCAGAACGCCATCGAGCACGCGTTCCCGCAGGGCCGCCCGGGCAAGGTCGAGATCATCGTCGAACGCTCAGCGCGCTGGCTGGACGTCCTCATCCGCGACAACGGCCGCGGCCTGCCTTCGGGCTTCTCGCTGGAACGCAGCGACGGTCTCGGCCTGCAGATTGTGCGCACGCTGGTGGAGTCGGAACTGCGTGGGTCCCTGTCGCTGCGCAAGGTGCGCACGGACTCCACCGGCGCGCGCGTGCCGGGCACCGAGGCCGCGCTGCGCATCCCGCTCTCCCGCCGGCTCTAACACCAGTATTCGACGCGCTGCCCGTCGGTGTCGGCCACGAAGACGACCGCGTCGGCGCCGTCGATCTGAGCTGGGCTCAGCGGGAGGTGGCCGGGCAGGATCGGCTCGCCCGTGCCGGTCGACGCGGGCAGCGCGCCGCGCAAAGCCTGCGCCGGGAACAACGTGCGACGGGTGGTGGCCTCGGCCAGTTCGCCCTGGAGCGTGCCGGGTTCCGCGTCGGGGTTGGCGTCGGTGGCGACGAAGACGTAGCGCTCGCCCAGCGTCAGCGCGACTAGCGCGCCCGCGCTGCCCCACGTCGCCTCCTCCGGGCCCATCCGCAGGGTGGACGGCACGCGCTGCAGGTGCACGTTGTGCGCGAACACCAGGCTCGGCCCGCGGTCGCGCTCCTGCGAGAGCATCGCGAGCAGGTTGTCGGCCATCATCTCGGCGCGCAGGCTGAGCAGGGTCCCGAACCGATCGGGCGCGGCGAAGGCCATCGCCGCGTGATAGCGGAGCAGGCCCACGGCGGTGCGTGCGTACGCGGCGGCGAGCGTGTAGGCGGCGGGATCGGCGGGCTGGAGCACGGGCGCCGCGCGGTGGAGCGCGCTCGCGAGGTCGTCGGCGACGATGCGCAACGCGCGGGCGCGGTCGGAGCCGCCGATCGACGCGGCTGCGTCGTACATGGCCTGCTCGTTCGTCCAGTCGTCGTCTTCGCCGAGCAACGCGTCCAGGTCGTGACTCGAGGCAGGCCGCAACGCAGTGGGCAGGTAGTCGATCACGGTGGTCAACGCGCGCCGCGGGCTCGGCGCGGAAGTGGTCTCCGTCGGCGCGTCGAAGCCGTGGAATCGCACGTGATCCTCGGGCGCGCGGCCGGCGTTGTGCGCGCGCAGCCACTCGACGAGCTCTCGGTTGCCCGGCACGCGACCGAACCAGTGGCTGAAGCCGGTTTTCAGCACCTCGTCGAGGTCACCGGCGCCGCCGGTCACGTAGTCGTTGACGATGGACGCGGCAAAAGCGTCGATCTCCAGCGAGATCGACCGGTAGCCCCGCTCGACGAGGTGGGCAAGAAGTTCGTTGCGCAGCAAGGGAAACGCTCGGATCCCGTGCGTCGGCTCGCCGAGGGCGAGCAACGCGGGCCGGGCCTCGGCGAGCAGCTCGTCGACGGCGCGGCCCAGGCTCGCCGCGTCGTCGATGTCGCGGCCAACCCCGTGCAGGGTGGTGGCAGTGGACATGGAAAACCCCTTCCAGAGAAACCTGTCCTCGACCGTATCGTTGAAGAATCGAGTGAAACTTCGATGCGAACCACCTGCAGTTCAAGACCGAAAGCTTCAAACGGAGGTTCACCCTGCGGCCCATCGACCTCGCGCGGGAGCACGGGTTGTCCGCCCAAGCCGTCCGCAACTACGACGACGCCGGCGTGCTCCCGTCGACCGAACGCAGCGACACCGGCTACCGCCGCTACACACCGCTGCACGCGCAGGCCCTGCGCGTCTTCCTCGCGTTGCGCGCGGGCCACGGGCACCGGCCGGCAGTGGAGATCATGCGCTCGATCCACCGCGGTGACACCGAATCCGCGTACCGGCTCATCGACGCCGCGCACGTCGCTCTGCTCGCCGAACGCGACACCCGCACGGAGGTCGCGGCGGCCCTGGGCACCTTGTCCACGGCACCGGCACCGTTTCGCGGCCCGCCGCTGACCGTCGGCGAGCTCGCGCGACGGCTCGACGTGCACCCGGCGACGCTGCGCGCCTGGGAAACCGAGGGCATCCTGCGTCCTGAACGAGATCGGGCCACCGGTTATCGCGAATACGGCCCGGACTGCGTGCGCGACGCCGAGATCGCCCGGCAGCTGCGCCGTGGCGGTTACCTGCTGCGCCAGGTCGCGCAGTTCCTCGAGTCGCTGCGCGAGGCGGGCGGGGCCGACGCATTGAGCGCCTTCCTCGACGCCTGGCAGCACCGGCTCACCGCGCGCAGCCGCGCCCTGCTCGCCGGCGCCGCCCAGCTCGACGCCTACCTCACCTTGCGCGATTCGGTCACACCTGGCTGAGCTCGACCACCGGGAACTCGACGCGTTCCGGAGCGCGCCCGGCCTGCAGCATCCACGCCTCCCCGGTGCCCTCACCCGCGGCGACCGTCGCGACCGCCGACGCGATTTCCGCCGGAGAAGCCACGGCCAAGCCGTTCGCCACGAGCGTGTCCTTGAGCCCGCCGATCATCCGCGTCTCCACGAACCCCGGGCACACGGCGTTGAGCGTGATCCCCGAATCGGCACAGGCCGGGGCCAGCGACCGCACCAGGCCGATGATCGCGTGCTTGCTCGCCGAGTACACCGGGTCGAACGTGGCCGGCGAGATGCCGGCAAGGCTGGACGTCACCACGATCGCGCCACCGCCATGAGCCCGCAGCGGCGGGACGGCGGCGCGCAGGCCGAACATCGTGCCGTCGACGTTCACCGCCAACGTGCGGCGATAACGCTCCAGGTCGAAGTCGTCGAGGCCGCCCGCGCCGCCGGTGCCGGCGTTGAGGTGCACGACGTCGAGCCCGCCGTACTCGGCCACCGCCGCGGCCACGGCGGCTTCGTTGTCCTCGGGCCGCGTGACGTCGGTGCGCACGAACAGGCCCCCGACCTCGGCCGCGACCTCCGCGCCCGCAGCCTCGTCGACGTCGGCCACCACCACCCGCGCGCCCTCAGCCGCGAAGTGCCGTGCCACGGCGGCGCCGATGCCGCTCGAACCCCCGGTGATCAGAACGACGGTCATGCAGGCGATTCCTCTCCGACTTCGGCCGCGATGGCGGCGGCGACACTCTTGCGACGGGCGTAGACCCGCGTGGCGACCTCGAGCGCGAGGTACACGGCCACGTACTGCAGCCCGCTGATCAACGGCACCCGGTCCACGGGCAGCGTGTAGGCCAGCACCACGCGCACCCCGGCGTCGAGCACGAGCACCACGCCCCACATCGCGGTGGTCACGCGCAGCACGTGGCGGTAGGTGGGCGAGCCGAGCCAGTTGCGCTCCATGCGGTCGCGCGCCTCCTGGCCGAGGAACGACCGAAGCACCTGGTACAGGAACGGCGTCCGCAGCAGCGTCGCCAGCATCCAGAGCCCGGCGGCCGCGGTCATCCAGCCGTCCTTGGCCAGCAGGAACCGCGGGCTGCCGGACAGGAACGACGTCGCGACGCTCAGCACCAGGATGCTCAACGTGAACACCGCGAGCGTGTCCACGCGCCGCTTCCTGACCACCGTCTGCACGGCGCGCACGGCCGGTGGGACGACGCCCGCCAGCAGCGCCAGCCACTGGTTGACGCCCAGTGCGCGCAGGCCGTAGAAGAGCCCGGCCGGGGCGACGAGGTTGATGGCGAGGTTGACGATCAGCTCCCGGCGCAGTTCCGGGGGAGTGGTGGGCTTTTCGGGAGGGGCGAGCGTGGTCATCACCGGACCTCGATCCGCTGACGGTCGCGGTGGCGCCAGGTCTTGGCGAGCACGGCGACGGTGACGGCGGCCAGGACGACCAGCGCGAGCCAGCCGATCCAGCTGCCGGTCTCGGCGAAGGCGCTGCCGAGCGCGGGATCGAGTACGCGCGCCTCGAGGAACAGATACGCGAGCGGTCCCGTCGCCGCGAGGACGAGCACGGTGCCGGCGACGGCCGTCGCGAGCGTCCAGCGGCCCAGCCGCAGGTTCGCCACCGCCAGTGCGAGCGAAAGCACCAGCACGACAACGAAGAACGGCACCCAGAACCCCCACAAAGTGGGGTCGAGCACCGGCACCCGCGCGCCGGACGCCGTGGTCACGAGCATGGCCGAACGCTGCACGAACAGCGCAACCACCAGCAGCACCGCGAGCACGATGCCGCTGCCGACCTCGTTCCACGTGGTGGTCGCCGTGGCGTCGGAGAACGGGAGCTGGTCGGGTTTCCAGTCCTCGTCGGGTTCCCCGGGACCGCGCTCGCTGCCGAACCGATCGACGAGTACATAAAGGACAGTGATCCCGGCGAGCAGGTACACCGCGACGTTCAACGTGGCACCCAGCGGCGAAAAGATCGCCGCCCCCACGTTTTCGCCGCGCACCCAGTGCCCGATCCCGTTCACGACGTAGGCGATGGGCAGGACGGTCGCGCTCAGCAGGCGCACCGCCTTGGCGTAGGACGGGTAGGTCGCCGGCCCGATCAGCACGGTCGCCTTGTCGGCGTACCGCGTCGCCAGCTGCGCCGGGTCGCCGAGCTCTGCCAGCGCGGCGTACTCGGCCTGGCCCGGGCTCTCCCCGAGCGAGATTCGTGCGTCGACGTCGTCTGCGATCGCGGCCCGCAGCTCGCGGTCGATCTCGCCGCGGTGCTTGCCCGAGACGTGGCGCACGGTGGCGGCCACGTATCGGTCGGTGAGTGTGGTGCTCATGGTTGTTCCCCCAGTTCGGTGTCTTCTTCGGTCTTCGTCTCCGGACCCGCTTCGGCGTCCAGCAGGCTCAGTGCGGTGTCGATGGCGCGCCACTCCTTCTGCAGCTCCTGCGCGAGCCGCAACCCGTCGCGGCTGGTGCGGTAGAACTTCCGCGGCCGGGTGCCCGAGGTGTCCCACTCGCTGGTCAGCAGCCCTTGACCCTCCAGGCGGCGCAACAGCGGGTACAGCGTGTTGGCCGGCGCGGGCACCCCCGCGCGCTCCAGTGCATCGAGCAGTCCGTAGCCGTACCCGGGCTTCTGCAGCGCCAGCAGGCTCGCCAACACGACCGTCCCCCGCCACAGCTCCTGCCGATGCGCGTCCAGCAAGTCGGTGTCTTTCACGCTCACCACGATAGTGTGTGAGACACAGTATCGTCAAATGGCAATGCTGTGCGAGGGGCCAGGGTGTGCGAGAGAGGGGGCCGCGCGGGCTGGGATCGCGTCCCGTTCAGGAGTCGTTTAGCAAACGTTCAACCGGCGACGTGCCGCTCATCGGGAGCGCGGGCGGCAGAGCGGGCTCCTGCCGGCGGCAGGGGAGCGTCGAACGCGAAAGATCTTCTACCCCAGGGGGATCGGCCGCGAGGGTCAGTCCACAACGGACGGCCGGCGGGCGACGGGGTCGGCGGCGCCGAAGAGGGCGCGGCCGGAAGAGCCCCGGACACGCCGAAGGGCCGGTACCGAACGAATCGGTACCGGCCCTCACGACGTTCCGCGGGAGGACTTGTTCAGTCCTGGTGAGGTGCAGTGCACCCGGGTGCGGGTGGTTTCACCTCAGTTGTTACGCTTAAACCGGATGGGTATCGCCCCAAGTCGCAGGCGGAGGGGACACAAGATGCCCCCTGCGACTTTCCAGTTCAGGGTTGGTGCTTCTGAGCCTTCAAGGCTCAGGCGATGGTACGCGTGCCGATCTGCGTACGGCGGCGCTTGAGCGCGCGTCGCTCGTCCTCGCTCATGCCGCCCCACACGCCGGCGTCCTGGCCGCTGGCAAGAGCCCAGGCCAGGCAGTCGGAAGCGACGGTGCAGCGGTGGCACACGGCCTTCGCCTCGGAGACCTGCAGCAGAGCCGGACCGCTGGTTCCCACCGGGAAGAACAGCTCGGGGTCCTCGTCTCGGCAGGACGCGTCGTGGCGCCAGTCCATGTTCGTGAGCTCCTTCATAGTGGCGCGGGAGAGCCGCGCCACAGTCGTCATGGCGGTCGTGTTTTTGGGTGCTTGTGAATGCTTTCACGAAGCACCGCGTTCGACAAGGGTTTCCCGAAGATCGGTGAGTCAGCTCACCCGGCCGAGCGACGCCTCTGACCTGCGGTTTCTGTCCGAAACAGACCGCCCGGCGGAAGCACGATGCGGTGAGCGGAGGTTCTGTGTCGACGAGCGGCAAGATGCACTTTGCCGCAGGCGATCAGTGGTCGCACCGTCACACGATTACTGTGAGTGCATCCCGCACGCTGTGGAATTCCACTCGCGTCCGCTGCCCGACGAGGTCCCCGTCGACCTGGAAGTTCACCGGTTCAGCTGCGTCGATGCGGATCATTGGCACGTCGTCGCGGCGCATCAGGTGACGCCCGTGCTGGTCGCTCTTCGTGAGCAAAGCTTGGCGTACATGTGTGAACACGGTGGGCAACCGCAGACCGTTCAACGCGAACAGGCCCAATCCCGTCTCGAACGAGCAACTCGAGTTGAGGTGGACGGCGCGATCACCGAGGTAGGTCCACGGATCGGTGTTGGACACGAACGCGGTCACCACCTCGGCGGGTTCCTCGCCCGGGATCCGCACGGTCAGGGTGGGCCGGCCCATCGGCGGCCGGAAGTAGGAGCCCACTGATGCGCGTAGATAGAGCGCGGCGCTCGTTTCCTTGCCGCGCCGCTTCGCCACGCGGCCCACCACGTCGGCGTCCCAGCCGAGCCCGGCGTTGAAGGTGAACCAGTGCCCGTCGGCGAGCCCGAGCCCGATGCGGCGGCGCCGGTCGTTCTCCAGGGCGTTCAGCAGCTGGTGCGTGGCTTCGACGGGATCCACGGGAAGGCCGAGGGCGCGCGCGAACACATTCGCCGAGCCGCCGGGCACCACGCCGAGCATCGGGACGCACCCGAGCTCGCCCGGGTCGCCGGTGGAGTCCGCGAGGAGACCGTTGACGACCTCGTTGACCGTGCCGTCGCCGCCGTGGGCCACGACCAGGTCGAAACCGTCGCGGGCCGCCGAGCGCGCCACGGCCATCGCGTGGCCGCGGTAGTCCGTCTCGACGACGTCGAGCTTCACCTGGCTGGCCAGCGCGTGCGCCAGCACATCCCGGCCACCGGCGGTGGTCGAGGTGGCCTGGGGGTTCACGACGAGGATGGCGCGCACTTCCCCACCGTAGGTGACGTTCGCCCGCGTGGAGAACCTTCGACGGCACAAGGTGACGCGAAGCTCAACGCGGGGAACGGCGCTCCGGATGCACAGGAGGAATGCGCCAGTACTGCGTCCGGTGACCCTGTGGCGGGCGATCCTCCCTTGCGTACGGCGAACATCCGCTCGTCGTGACAAGTGCACCCGGGCCGACCGCCCGCTCATCGACGACAACCCCGATTTTCACGTGCCCGGCGCCCCGCGAAAACGGCCGACCGGGTGGCATACGATCGAAACTGCTCACCCACCGTGACCCGCGCAGGTCGGGTCGCTGTGCTCCCGCAAAGCAGCTTGGAAGGCCGCACCCGTGTCGCTCGACGAGAACCAGCCGCCCACCCCGTTCGAGGTCCGGCTGGCCGGGATCCTCACCGCGCTGCCCGGTCTCGGGCTCCTGGTGCTGGGCGTCGTGATCCTCGTGCGCAGCCTGCAGGAACCTTCGCAGCCGGGCAACAACATCTGGGCCGAGTTCGGCACCTACGCGGTGCTGGCGATCGCGTTCCTGGCCGCCTCGGCGGGGCTGGTCCTCGGCCGGCAGTGGGCGCGCTCGCCCGGTGTCGTGGTCGCGCTGCTGCTCATCGGCGTCGGCTGGTACGTGCTCGGCCCGTCCGGCCAGCCGGCCTGGGGCGTGCCGATCGGCGTGTGCGGCCTCGCGGCGCTCGTGCTGCTCTTCCGCCGCCCGGCCCGCGCGTGGGCGCTCGGCCTGCGCGAAGGCGAGACGGAGGAAGAAGCAGCCGAACGCGGTGGCCTCGCCGGGCGTCGCGAGGAACGCGAGCGCCACGAGAAGGACTGAACCTCAGGCGTCCGCGGCCAGCGCCTTCAGCGGCGCGTCCGTGAGCCGGTAGGTGGTCCACTCGTCCTGCGGCAGGGCGCCCAGCGCCCGGTAGAACCCCACGGCCGGGTTCCAGTTCAGCACCGCCCATTCGAGCCGCTCGTAACCCTGCTCCACACATTCTGCGGCCAGCGCTGCCAGCAGCGCCTTGCCGAGCCCTGAGCCGCGCAGCTCCTGGCGGACGTACAGGTCTTCCAGGTAGATGCCGTGCACGCCGCGCCAGGTGGAGAAGCTCAGGAACCACAGCGTGAACCCGGCGACGCGGCCGTCGACCTCCGCCACATGGCCGAACAACGCCGGCGCGGGACCGAACAACGCCTTGTGCAGCTGCGGCGCTTCCAGGCGGCACTCTTCGGGCATGCGCTCGAACTCGGCCAGCGCGTAGACCAGTTCGACGACGGCGTCGACGTCTTCGGGGCGGATCCGCCGCACTCTCGGGTCGGACACTCGGTCAGCCTTCCAGCGCGGGCAGCAGGTTGAGGTGTTCGACCTGCGGCTCGCCGCGTTCGTCGCCGAGCACCGCGATGCCGGCCGGGTCGAGTCCGAAGTGGACACCCGCCGTCGAGGACAGGCGCACCCAGCGCGCCACGAGCACGCGGCTGAAGTGCCCGTGGCCCACCAGGACCACGTCGCCGTTGTCGATCTCGCGGCGCGCCCGGTCGAGCACCTTGTCGGCGCGCGCGGCCACGTCGGCGGCGCTCTCGCCGCCTGGGACCGCGTGCGTCCACACCGTCCAGCCCGGATCGGTTTCGCGGATCTTCGGCGTGGTGAGGCCTTCGTAGTCGCCGTAATCCCATTCGGCGAGGTCTTCGGTGATCTCGTCCACGCGCAGGCCCGCGAGCTCGGCCGTGCGCTTCGCGCGTTCGCGCGGACTGGAGATCACGAGTTTGGGACCGCCGAGCAGAGTGCGCAGGGTGCCGCCCGCCGCGCGTGCCTGGTCCTCACCCGCCGCCGTGAGCGGGATGTCGGTGCGCCCGGTGTGCCTGCCGTTGACGGACCACTCGGTCTGCCCATGTCTGAGGAGGAAAAGCCGATGTGCCACGAGCCCGAATATAGCCCTGGCTCCGTTTGCGGGCAGGTCGTGCGCCATGCCTATCTACTCGTGAGTAGATAGCAGGAGGGGCGGCGATGGGCATGAATCCGACGTACGCGCTGTGGCGCCGGCTGGCCGGCAAACCGGGCGGTAAGCAGCTGTTTTCCGCCGCCATGTGCCTGCACGTGCCCTGCTTCGCCGACTGCGCTGCCGTCGGTGCGGCAGCTGCGTCCAGGGCACTGTTCGGTCACCGCGCCGAGGTGGTGGGGTGGCCACAACCACATCCGGACCTTTCACGCGATCGCCGCGTACAACCTCGCGGAGATCGCGATGGGCAGCTCGCGGAGGCGACCGTGCCGCCGCCGCACCGCTGGCTGCCCGAGGGGATGGACGTGCGGTACCTCGCCAAGGCGACCACGGGCCTGCGTGCCGTTGCCGAGCTGCCGGAGCTGCCCGAGTTCGGCGACGGGGGTTCGACCTCCCGGTGCCGGTGCGGATCCTCGACGCGCGCGGGGCAATCGTCGTCACGGTGGCCGTCGCCATCTGGGTCACGCGGAAAACAGCGAACGGGGTCAGTTGCGAATTGATCCGGCCGGGTGAAACTTAACGCCGTTTACTGGTGGATGCGAATACTGCTCATTTTCGGCCTGGTCAGCCCCTGGACCGCGACAAGGTTTTCTGCGAGATGCTGAACCCCGACCAGCGCTCGATGTGGTTCAAGAACCGCACGCAAGCGCCGCTCGCGTCGTTCCTCTGGCTCGACATCGCCAACCGCGACATCAAGCCGTACGCCGGGGTGCTCGACCGCGTGAACTACGGCGACATGTCCGTGTACCTCGGCCGCGGTGTCGGCGGCGGCTCGCTGGTCAACGGCGCGAGCAGTGGTTCGAGAATTGCCGCTCCTACCGGTACGCGCGCGTTTCGCGGAAAGCCGCGCGGAAAGCCGGTTTCACGACGACTTTCGTGCCCAGCGTTTACGACTTCTCTTACTTGGCACAGGAAGAGGCCGGCACCATCGAACGCTCCGCGCTCGCGTCGGAAGTGATCTACGGCAATAACCACGGCAAGCGTTCGCTCGACAAGTCCTACCTCGCGGCCGCGCTCGGCACCGGGTACGTCACGATCCAGACCCTGCAGTCCGGTATGCCCGCGCTCGGCATCGACAACTGGAACGACCCCGTGCGCCCGGTCTTCGCGGAGATCGCGCCCGTCCCGGCCGGGCTCGAGACGTGGGTGAGCCCGTACCTGGCGATCACGAAGAACCCGGAACGTGGGCACTTCACCTACGATGTGGCTTCGGATTCGGCGAACTGCAGTGGACCGCCGCGCAAGGCCGGCCGTCGATCGACGCGGCGAAGGGGATGTTCGACAAGATCAACGCGGCCAACGTCACCATCTACCGCGACAACCTCTTCGGCGACACCCGCCCGTTCGAGAACCGGTTCACCTACCACCCCCGCGGCGGCCTCGTCCTCGGCGACGCGACGGACGACTACGGGCGCGTAAAGGGCTACCGCAACCTCTACGTGACGGACGGCTCGCTCATCCCGGGCAGCACGGGGGTGAACCCGGTCGCCACGATCACGGCCCTGGCCGAGTGCAACGTCGAACGAGTGCTGGCGGAGTACGTGCCGGCCTGAGCCCTCACGTCCCGAGCTCGGCCAGTGCGGACACGAACCCACCCGCCCGCTCGCCGAGCCCGCCGAAGAAACGCGCGTCGGCGTCTTCGACGTCGTGCAACGCTTTCGCGACGAGCGCCGAGCCGGCTCCGGTGAGCTGTACCCGCTTCGCGCGCGCGTCGGCCGGATCGTCGGCGCGCGTGAGCAGGCCGCGGTCCGCGAGCTTGCGCACGACCTGACTGGTCATCATCGTGTCCGTGCCGGCCTGCTCGGCGAGCTGCCGCTGCGTGGGCGGCTCGCCGGAGCGCGTGAGCCACCACGTGGTGGTGAGCAGCACGAACTGGACGTGCGTGAGGTCGTGCGGCGCGAGCGCGGCGCGCATCACGCGTTGCCAGGCCAGTGTGACGCGCCACAGCAGGAAGCCGGGGCTCTCGTCGGGACCGGGCAGGCGGGACTCCGGAGCGGTCATGCCCGCAAGGATGCCTCGGCAAGCCGCGCCAGCGCGCGCACGGCGTCCGGGGTGTCCTCGGTGACTGCCGGGCCCAGCTCCGGTGGTCCGTCCACCGTCACGCGGTAGACGATGCGCGTGCCGTCTTCGGCGTCCTCCAGCCAGTGCTCGAAGACGAGCGTGGCGCCGGGCAGCCGGGTCTCGTCGGTGAACCCGCGGCCGTCGTCGACGGCGGTGAGCGTGAACGGGATCGGCGGCAGGTCCGGCATCGTCATGGTGCCGCTGGTGCCTGCCTCGAACGGGCCGTCCAGCACGACTTTCCGCAGGCCCGCGTCCCATTCGGGCCAGCGCGACATGTCCGTCCACAGTGGCCAGACGGCCGACGCGGGCGCGGTGGTGGTCTCGGTGTGCTCGTACTCGAACAGTGTCATGCGGGCATACTATATGCGCGCATATTAAATGGGCAACAGCGAGAACCGGCCGCGCGGATCGCCCGGAACTCAGTGGTGAACGGAGCGCAGCTTCTCGTAGTAGGCCGTGCAGTCCGCGTACGACGGCAGCAGCCCCTGTGCCTCAGCCTCCGCCAGCGTCGGGGCGGAACGGTCCTTTTCGGACACGATCGGCGTCAGATCGGCGGGCCACGGCAGGTCGAGCGCGGGGTCGAGTGGGCTGATGCCGTGCTCGCCCGACGGGTTGTACGGCTCCGAGCACAGGTACGCCATCGCCGTGTTGTCCTCGAGTGCCACGAACGCGTGGCCCAGGCCCTCGGCGACGTACACGGCGCGGAAGTCCTTCGCGTCGAGCAGGACGGAGTCACACTGGCCGAAGGTGGGGGAGCCGGTGCGCACGTCGACGATCACGTCGAGCAGGGAGCCGGCGGGGCAGTAGACGTATTTCGCCTGGCCCGGCGGTACGTCGGCGAAGTGCACTCCGCGGATGGTGCCGCGGCGGGAGACGCTGTGGTTGGTCTGGCCCATGCGGATCGGGTGCCCGGTGGCGCTCAGCAGTGCCTCTTCCTGGAACGGCGCCACGAAGAGCCCGCGCTCGTCGTGGAACGCGCGGGGGGTGAACTCGTAGGCGTCGGCGACCTTCAGCGGGCGGAATTGCATGCGCTCACCTTATCGAGTGCCGCGCGGCGCGAAATGCGGGTGGCCGCGATCACTGAATCGGTTCGGAACCATTCAACAAAACCGGACGGACGTCTTGGGAATAGGGGTTTTTCGGCGGTTTTCCTCGGGAAGTCCATGGAATCTGTGACTTGAGCCGCATCGAGGGTTCGCCTCCGGAGGCGCTCCTGTCATGATTGGGAGACCGCAGCGTCCGCGGCCATCAGCCACACCCCACGGATCGGATGGCCGCTGTGACGCCTCGCCGACAGGCCGGCGCTACCGCGCTGGGCTGCCGTCCGGAGGACAAGTTCCAAGGGTGTGCGGGTGCGCCTTCGCCCGCCGCCAGTGGTCCCCCGCTCGCAGTCCCTGGAGTAATTCAGTGACGCAGATCCACCCCGCGAGTTCCGCGATCGCCGAGGGGCGAACGCCGGAAACGACGACAGGAACCCCGATGACCGACCAGGCCAGCACGGCCGCCACCGCCGCGCCGGTGACGGACGCCGAGATCTTCGCCGGGCACGAGGGCGGCAAGCTCTCCGTGGCGGCCACCCGGCCCATCTCCGACCCGCGCGACCTCTCGATCGCCTACACGCCCGGCGTGGCGAAGGTGAGCCGCGCGATCGCCGAGGACGCCGCCCAGGCGAAGCGGTACACCTGGGCCGACCGTCTCGTGGTGGTCGTCAGCGACGGCACGGCGGTGCTCGGCCTCGGCGACATCGGCGCGAGCGCGTCGCTGCCCGTCATGGAGGGCAAGTCGGTGCTGTTCAAGACGTTCGGCGGCCTCGACTCGATCCCGCTGGTGCTCGACACCACCGACGTCGACGAGATCGTGGAGACGCTGGTGCGCCTTCGCCCGTCGTTTGGCGCGGTGAACCTGGAGGACGTCTCGGCGCCGCGGTGCTTCGAGCTGGAGGACAAGCTCAAGGCCGCGCTCGACTGCCCGGTCATGCACGACGACCAGCACGGCACCGCGATCGTCACGCTCGCGGCGCTGCGCGGGGCGAACCTGGTGCTGGATCGCGCGATCGCCGACCAGCGCGTGGTCATCTCGGGTGCGGGCGCGGCGGGGGTGGCCTGCGCGAAGATCCTGCAGGAGGCCGGCGTCGGCGATGTCACGGTGCTCGACTCGCGCGGCATCATCCACTCGGGACGCGAGGGTCTGAACCCGATCAAGCAGCAGCTGGCCGCGACCACCAACTCCTCCGGTCTCACCGGCGGTCTCGAAGCCGCGCTGAAGGGCGCCGACGTGTTCCTCGGGCTGTCCAGCGCGACGATCGACCCCGAGCTGCTCGGCTCGATGGCCGACGACCCGATCGTGTTCGCACTGTCCAATCCGGACCCGGAGGTGCACCCGGCCGACGCGGCGCGCTACGCGGCGATCGTCGCCACCGGGCGCAGCGACTTCCCGAACCAGATCAACAACGTCCTGGCGTTCCCCGGCGTCTTCCGCGGCGCCCTCGACGCCGGTGCGCGCGCGATCACCGAGAACATGAAGCTGGCCGCGGCCGACGCCATCGTCTCCGTGGCGACCGACGACCTCGGCCCCGACCGCATCGTGCCGAGCCCGCTCGACCCGCGCGTCGCCCCTGAGGTCGCGGCGGCCGTCGCCAAGGCCGCGGTGGCCGACGGTGTGACCGGCTGATCGTCGTTGTGGGACAAGGGCTCCCCGCGCCTAGTGTGCGCGGGGAGCCCTTTGTGCCCGGACGGCCTTGCTCTGCGCCGGCGCCCTCGTGACACCGCCGCGAGCACACGCGGCTCGCCCTGTATCCGCGATTCTGGACTTGCCGGTCCATTTTTTGGTCGCCACGCTGGGGGCATGACGATCGACCTCGGCGCCTACGGCGTCTGGCAACCGGCCGCTCTGGCCACCCCGGCGATGGCGAAGGAGGTCGAGCAGCTCGGCTTCTCCACGTTGTGGGCCGCCGGCCCACCAACCGACCTCGCGGGCCTCGACGAACTCCTCGAAGCCACCTCGACGCTCGTGGTCGGCACGAGCATCCTCAACATCTGGCACGGTGACCCCGCCGTCGCCGCGAAGGCGTACGACCGGCTGGTTTCGCGGTTCCCCGGCCGGTTCTGGCTCGGCATCGGTGCGGGGCACCCGGAGCACACGCGGGAGTTCACCAAGCCGCTCGCCGCGATGAAGAGTTACCTCGACGGCCTCGATGAGGGCGGCGTTCCGGTCGAGGGCCGTGCGATCGCCGCGCTGGGGCCGAAGATGCTGGAGCTCACGGCTTCGCGCGCGGGCGGGTCGGTGCCCTACCTCGTGCCGCCGTCGCACACGCGGCTTTCGCGTGCGGCGCTCGGCCCTTCCGCGCTGCTGGCGCCCGAGCAGAAGGTGGTGTTCGACCCGGACCCGGCGCGCGCCCGTGACACGGCGCGGCCACGTATCAAGCACCCGTACCTGGGCCTCACCAACTACACCGGCAACCTGCGTCGATTGGGCTTCACCGACGAAGACCTGGCCGGCGACGGCAGCGACCGCCTCGTCGACGCCGTCGTGGCCCACGGTGACGCGGCCGCGATCGCCGGGCAGCTCGGTGAACACCACGACCAGGGCGCGAACCACGTCGCCATCCAGGTGATCACCACCCGCCACGCCGCCCACTCGGCCATGCCGGACGTCGAGCTGCAGGTCTACGACGACGAGGTCTTCAGTGTCTACAAGGCACTGGCCGCGGAGCTGTTCTGAGCCACCGCGGTGCCCGGCTTCAGCGCAGCAGTTCCACCAGCCGGTGCCGCGGCACGTCCACGAGCCGCAGATCCGTGAGCTCGCGCGGCACGTCGAGCGCGACGTTCGCCAGCCGCGCGTGTGCCCGAGTCAGGACCTCCGACGGGTCGTCGACCATGTCCGCGGTGACCACGGCGTGGCGGTTGTCCGGCGTGCTGCGCAGGAATCGCAGGCGGTACTTGCCGGCCATGAGATCGGTGAGTGCCGCCTGCGAGGCCGCGTCGGCGAGGTCCGGGTGGTTGTTGGGCACGAGCAGCGCCAGGCGGCGCGCGTTGGTGCCGAGCAGGGTGCGCAGCAGCCACGGGCCGGGGTCGGCGGTGAGGTCCATGGCGACGGCGTCACCCTCGGGCGCGGACATCGACCAGTCGACGGGCCGGGTTTCCAGGGCCAGACCGCCTTCGGAGGCGATGTCGCGCAACGCGGACAGCAGCGTCGGCTTCGTGCCCGTGGCCTCCACGGACTGCGGCCCGTGGGTGTAGATGGCCGACTTTCCCTTGCCCCGGCCCGTTTTGCGGGCCTTCGCGGTGGGCTGGCAGACGTAGAGATCGGCGGCGGCGCCGATGGCCTGGGCGCCGTCGTAGCGATTGAAGTCGGGCAGGATCGCCTCGAACGTGAGCCCGAGCGTCGCCAGCGAACGCTGCACCTGGGCGCCGAGTGCGGGGTGGCGGGGGCTGTAGCCGTAGGCCAACAGGATGCGGCCCTCGGTCGGCTCGCGCAGCGCCTGCACGGCGCGGGCGGCGAACAGCCCCATGCCGTCCGGGGTGTAGGGCGGATCACTGAAGACGAGGTCCGCGCGGCCCGTCACGGCGGGCGGCAGGCCGACCCGCAGGTCGGCGTGCGCGGTGGCGACCTTCCGGTCGCTGGTGGAGTCCAGGTAGGACAGAACGCGCTCGTCGAGGTCCACCACGGTCAGCTCGGCCTCGGGGCACACGGCGTGCACGGCCAGCGACGTCAGGTCGTGGTCGCCGAGGAAGAGCAGGTGGGAGCGGCGCAGGTCGTAGCGGGCGTTGAGCCACAAAGCACGCCGCAGCACCGTCTCGGGCGTCGCCTGCACGTGGTCGAGGGCGGCGAGCGGTGCCGGCACGCCGGCGACCCAGCCGGAAATCGACGCGAGCAGCTCGGAATGCGCGGCCACCGCGTCGTCGAGCGGATCGGGCAACCGCGGCAAGCGGTACGCCTCGTACTTGGGCACCGCGTCGGGTGCGATCCGGACACCCGCGGCGGAACGCTCCAGATCACGCTCCAGCGCGGCCAGCACGTCCTCGACACTGCGCCGGGGTGCCGCGGCCAGGCGCACCAGGTCGGCCAGCTCGCGGGGACCCGAGCGGAGCAGGTCGATCACCTCGTACAGCGGGCGTACGCCGGCGCCGTGCGCGGTCAGGAGGTCGTCCAGAGCGGTCACCGGGGAAGACTAACCGGCCACAGTGCGGGAAAGGCTGCCAAGGCCCGCCGAGTGGGCTACGGTCGATCTGCATCTGACGTGGGGAGAAGTCCGTGACGATCGAGTTCCGCGATGTGACCAAACGCTATCCGGACGGCACGGTGGCGGTGAACGGACTCTCGCTCACCGTCGACGACGGCACCATCACCGTGCTCGTCGGCCCTTCGGGCTGCGGGAAGACCACGTCGCTGCGCATGATCAACCGCATGGTGGAGCCCACGTCGGGAGCCGTGCTGCTCGACGGCAAGGACGTGAGCGAGGGCGACGCCGCGCTGCTGCGCCGCGGCATCGGTTACGTGATCCAGCACGCCGGCCTCTTTCCACACAGGACGGTGCTCGACAACATCGCGACCGTGCCGCTGCTGTCCGGCTGGGACAAGCGCAAGGCCCGCGCCCGCGCGGCCGAGCTGCTGGAGACCGTCGGCCTGCCGAAGGAGCTGGGCAAGCGGTATCCGGCGCAGCTTTCGGGTGGCCAGCAGCAGCGCGTGGGCGTGGCCCGGGCGCTCGCGGCCGACTCGCCGGTGCTGCTGATGGACGAGCCGTTCTCGGCCGTCGACCCGATCGTGCGCGAGGAGTTGCAGGACGAGCTGCTGCGGCTGCAGTCGCAGCTGGGCAAGACCATCGTGTTCGTCACGCACGATATCGACGAGGCCGTGCGGCTCGGCGACAAGATCGCGGTGCTGCGCGTGGGCGGCGTGCTCGCCCAGTACGGCACCCCGTCCGATGTGCTGCGACACCCGGTGGACGACTTCGTGGCGTCGTTCGTCGGCCGCGACCGCGGCTACCGCGGTCTGTCCTTCGTGTCCGCCGGCGGCGTCGAGGTGTCCCCCGTGGACGTCGTGGAGCTCGGCACGAAGCTGCCGGAGCCGTCGAAGAGCTGGCAGCTCGTCGTGAATTCCGAGAAGCAGCCCCGCGGCTGGCTGCCACCGAACTCCACTGTGGACGGTGAGCTCGCCGAGGGCGACATCGTGGCCGGCGGATCCCTCTACGTGCAGGGCACGCCGATCCGCGGCGCGCTCGACGCCGCCCTGTCGTCGCCTGCCAGCCTCGGCGTGGTCGTGGACGAGGAACACCGCGTGGTGGGCACCGTCTTGGCCCACCAGGTCCTGGACGTGATCGAGGCCACCCCGCAGGCGTTCTGATGGGCGGGTTCTTCGACGAGCTCGGGCGTTACCTGGGCAGCGCGAACAACCGCGGCGAGATCCTCGGTGACCTGGGCGAGCACATCTACCTCGCGTTGGTGCCGCTGGTGATCGGGATCGTGATCGCCATCGTGCTGGGCTGGCTCGGGCACCGCTGGCAACCGGTGCGCAGCGTGCTGCTGGTGGTGGCGAACCTGCTGTACACGATCCCGTCGCTGGCGCTGTTCGTGGTGGTCCCGGGTCTGATCGGGTCGAAGATCCTCGACAGCGTCAACGTGATCGTCGCGCTCACGATCTACACCGCGGCGCTGCTTGCGACCACTTCGGACGATGTGTACGCGCAGCTGAAGCAGAGCCTGCCGGCCGGGTTCGAGGTCCTTGACCAGGCCCCGGCGCAGGACAAGGACTTGCTCGTGGTGCGCCCCGAACTGGCGGCCTCCGGCGTCCGCACGTTCTCGGACCTGGGCCGGCGCTGCGGCGAGCTGGTGATGGGCGGGCCGGGCCAGTGGAGCAGCCGGTGGAAGGACCGCATCGAACAGCTGTACGGCTGCTCCTTCAAGGAGATCCGCACCACCGACACCGGCGGCCCCGTCACCGTGGCCGCGCTGAAGTCCGGCGAGGTCCAGGTGGCCGACCTGTTCAGCACGTCGTCGACGATCATGTCCAACGGCTTCGTCCCGCTGGACGACGACAAGAACATGTTCCCGGCGCAGAACATCGTGCCGCTCGTCGCCCGCGGGACTCTGTCCCCGGCCGAGGTCGCCGCCCTGAACCGCGTCTCGGCCGCCCTGACGACCGACCAGCTGACCGAGCTGAACGTGCAGTTCACCGACGAGAAGCGCAACCCGCTGGACATCGCGGACGACTTCCTGGCGCGCAACCACCTGAAGGCTTGAGCCGTCAGCGGAACTCGTGCACGACCTCGATCTCACCGATGATGTGCCGGTTGAACTCCTCCAGCTCTTCGGCCGGCACCCACAGTTCGAGGATCGTCTCGCCGCCCGCCTGCCGCACCGGGTAGCGGCTTTCCTTCACAGTCGTTCGAACGCGGGCGCGTACTGGAAGGCGCCGCAGTTTTCCGGCTTGTGGGCACTCAGCGTGCGGGCCTGGAAGTGCGGAGCCCACTCGGGCTCCGGCGGCGTGATCCCCAGCTGCTCGGCCGGCACGAACGAGAACCTGCGGTAGTACCCCGGATCGCCCAGCAGGACCACGAGTGCGAACCCGAGCGCATCGGCGGCCTCGAGCGTCGCGTGCACGAGCGCAGACCCCGCCCCACGGCGCTGAAACTCCGGCAGCACCCCGAGCGGCCCGAAGCCCAGCGCGGACTTCGAATCGTCCCCGAGTAAAGCCGGGCTCGAGCACGCGTGGCCTGCGACCTCGCCGTTGTGCTCGGCGACCAGCGACAACGCGGGGATGAGGTCCTCGTCCGCCCGTAGCCCGTCGACGAGCACGGCCTCGGGCACCGTGGTGAGCCCGGGCTGCGCGAACGCGGCCATGTGCACGGCTCGGATCGCGGTCTCGTCGCCGCGAACGGCTTGGCGGATCAGCATGGGGTGAATTCTTCCTGGCCGCGCGTGCGCGGGTAAAACCGTTTTTCCCAGCACGCGAATGGTCCGAACAGCGCAACGCGGTGAAAACCTCCGAGACGGCTCTTCTTCCTGCGGCCAGTCCGCGCACTTAGCCTCAGGCCAACTGGTGTCCGCGCTGGTCGAGGAGGGACGAACTGTGCGCAAATCTCGGGGAACAGTGACCAGAAGCCTGACGATCCTGGGGAGTGCCGCCTCGATCGCGACCGTCACCGTGTTCGGGAGTGGCGTGGCGTCGGCTCAGGAGGGCGCGATCGTCGGTGCGGGTGGTGCCGGCGCGGTGAAGGACAGCTACCTCGTGGTGCTCAAGGACGGCACCTCGGTGGAGTCGACGGCGAAGACCGTCACCGACCGCCACGGCGGCTCGGTCGAGCGCACGTTCTCGAAGGCGCTGCGCGGCTTCACCGGCACGATGTCCGAGACGCAGGCCAAGCGCACCGCCGCCGACCCCGCTGTGTCCTTTGTGGAGCAGAACCGCGTGGTCCACGTCATGACGGACCAGCCGGACCCGCCGTCGTGGGGCCTCGACCGGGTGGACCAGCGCGAACTGCCGCTGGACGCGGACTACAGCTACAGCACGACGGCGGCCGACGTGCATGCCTACGTGATCGACACCGGGATCAACCTCACCCACTCCGAGTTCGACGGCCGCGCCGTGTCCGGCTACGACTTCGTGGACAACGATTCCGACGCCACCGACTGCTACGGCCACGGCACCCACGTCGCCGGCACGATCGGCGGCACGACTTTCGGCGTGGCGAAGGAAGTCAGCCTGACGGCGGTCCGCGTGCTCGACTGCACCGGCAGCGGCACGCTCGACCAGGTCGTGGCCGGCATCGACTGGGTCACCGAGAACGCCGAGCTGCCGGCCGTGGCGAACATGAGCCTCGGCGGCCCCGTGTCCACTGTGGTGGACGAGGCCGTGCAGCGGTCGATCGCCGCCGGTGTCACGTATGGCATCGCGGGCGGCAACTCCTACGGCGGCAGTGCGTGTGACGCCTCGCCCGCCCGCGTGCCCGAGGCGATCACCGTCGGCGCCACCACGGACACCGACGCCAGGTCCGCCTTCTCCAACACTGGCACGTGTCTCGACCTCTTCGCTCCGGGCTCCGACATCACGTCCGCCTGGATCGGCAGCGACACCGCGACCAACACCATCAGCGGCACGTCGATGGCGACTCCGCACGTGGTCGGCACCGCCGCGCTCTACCTGGCGGACCACCCGTCGGCCACACCGGAAGAGGTCCGCGATGCGCTGGTGGACGCGGGGACGAAGGACGAGATCACCGACGCGGGCACGGGGTCGCCGAACGTCCTGGTGTACTCCGGTACCGACGGCACCGGCGACCCCGATTGACGAGTTGTCTCCCGGGGTCAACCCTTCGACGTGGAAGCAGAAACCTCTGACTCACGTCGCGTAAGCACCAACGGCCCATCCTCCGTCACGGCCACCGTGTGCTCGGAATGCGCCGTCCGGGAGCCGTCGGCCGAGCGGATCGTCCAACCGTCGGGGTCGTACACGATGCGGTCTGTCGTGCGCGCGAACCAAGGCTCCAGCGCGAGCGTGAGACCCGGGCGGAGTTTCAAGCCGCGCCCGGCCGTGCCCTTGTTGGAGACGTGCAGGTCCTCGTGCATGGTGCGGCCGATGCCGTGGCCGCCGAACTCCGTGTTGACCGGGTAGCCGTGAGAGCCGGCCACCGCGTAGATCGCCGCGGAGATGTCGCCCAGGCGGTTGCCCGGCAGAGCCGCCGAAATCGCCGCCTCCAGCGCTTCTTCCGTGGCCCGGATGATCCGCAGGTCCTCCTCGGCCGGAGTTCCGACGATGACCGTGCGCGCCGAGTCGGCGACCCAGCCGTCGATGCCGACCGCGAGGTCCGCGGTGAGCACGTCGCCGTCACGCAGTACGTAGTCGTGGGGGAGGCCGTGCAGGACCGCGTCGTTGACCGAAAGGCAGATGACGTTGCGGAACGGTCCCTTGCCGAACGAAGGCGCGTAGTCCCAGTAGCACGACTCCGCCCCGCGCCGCTTGATCATGCCGCGCGCGTGGTGCTCGAGGTCCAGGAGGTTGACGCCCACGTCGGCGAGCCGGCCGACCTCGGTGAGGACCTCCGCGACGAAGCGGCCGGTCACGTGCATGCGGTCGATCTCCGCAGGCGTCTTCAGTTCGATCACGAAAAACCTCGCAGCACGAAAGGTATAGTTATACCGCCACCTTAACACTGGCCGGTATAGAAATACCACCAAACGCCCGGAGGCCACCACGGGCGAACCGTGGTGGCCTCCGGAGAAAACCAGCGATCAGTCGAACGCCTTCGCGATCAGCGCCTTCTGCTCCACTTCGTGCACCTTGGACGAACCCGCCGACGGCGCGGCCATCGGGCGGCGCGAGACGACCTGCAGGCCGGCGAAGACCTCCGGGAACTTCCGCGGCAGGTTGAGACCGAAGAACGGCCACGCGCCCTGGTTCTCCGGCTCCTCCTGGACCCACGCGATCTGCGTCGCGTTGCTGTAGCGCTCGATGGCGGCGAGCAGCTTGCGCTTCGGCAGCGGGTAGTACTGCTCGATGCGCACGATCGCGACGTCGTTCGCCTCGCGCTTATTGCGCTCGGCCACCAGTTCCCAGTAGAGCTTGCCCGAGGTCAGCAGCACCTTGCGGACGCCGTCGGGGTTCTGCGTGGTGTCGTCGATGACGGACATGAAGCGGCTCTGGCCGGTGAAGTCCTCGACCGCCGACGTCGCGGCCTTGTTGCGCAGCATCGACTTCGGCGTGAAGACCACCAGCGGACGCTGGATGCCGTCGAGGGCGTGGCGGCGCAGCAGGTGGAAGTAGTTCGCCGGGGTCGACGGCACGGCGACGGTCATCGAGCCCTCGGCGCACAGCGAGAGGAAGCGCTCGATACGGCCGGACGTGTGGTCCGGGCCCTGGCCCTCGTGGCCGTGCGGCAGCAGCAGCACGACGTCGGAGCGCTGGCCCCACTTGGCCTCGCCCGAGGAGATGTACTCGTCGATCACGGTCTGCGCGCCGTTGACGAAGTCACCGAACTGCGCTTCCCACATGACCAGCGACTCGGGGTTCGCCACGGCGTAGCCGTACTCGAAGCCGACGGCCGCGTACTCCGACAGCGCCGAGTCGTAGATCATCACGCGGCCCTGGCCCTCGGCCAGGTTCTGCAGCGGCGAGTACTCCTGGCCGGTCTTGCGATCGATGAACACCGAGTGCCGCTGCGTGAACGTGCCGCGGCGCGAGTCCTGGCCGGACAGCCGCACCAGGCGGCCCTCCATCGCCAGCGAGCCGAACGCGAGCAGCTCGCCGAACGCCCAGTCGACGTCGCCTTCGCGCGACATCTTGTGGCGGCGCTCCATAACCGGCTTCACGCGCGGGTGCGGGGTGAAGCCCTCGGGGACGTTGACGAACGCGTCGCCGATGCGCTCCACGACTTCCTGCGAGACGGCAGTGGTGACCTTCGCCGGCACCTGCTGCTCTTCCTCGACCGAGGGGCTCGCCTTCGCCGGGTGCTTCTCGAGCTCGCGCACCTCGTTGAAGACGTGCTCCAGCTGGCTGGAGAAGTCGCGCAGCGCCGCTTCGGCCTCTTCGACGGAGATGTCCCCGCGGCCGATCAGCGACTCGGTGTAGGTCTTCCGGACCGAGCGCTTGGTGTCGATGATGTCGTACATCGCCGGCTGCGTCATCGAGGGGTCGTCGCCCTCGTTGTGGCCGCGGCGGCGGTAGCAGATCAGGTCGATGACCACGTCCTTGTGGAACGCCTGGCGGTACTCCACGGCCAGCTTGGCCACCCAGTGGGCGGCTTCCGGGTCGTCGCCGTTCACGTGGAAGATCGGCGAGCCGATCATCTTCGCGACGTCGGTGGCGTACTGCGACGAGCGCGAGTGCTCGGGCGCGGTGGTGAAGCCGACCTGGTTGTTCACGATCACGTGCACGGTGCCGCCGGTGCGGTAGCCGCGCAGCAGCGCGAGGTTCAGGGTCTCGGCCACGACGCCCTGGCCCGCGAAGGCCGCGTCGCCGTGCATCAGGACCGGCAGCACGGTGTAACCCTCGCCGCCCTTGTCGAGGATGTCCTGCTTGGCGCGGACGATGCCCTCGAGCACCGGGTCGACCGTCTCGAGGTGCGACGGGTTCGAGGCCAGCGACACCTTCGTCTCGCCGTCGCCGAACATCCGGAAGTACTTGCCCTCGGCGCCGAGGTGGTACTTCACGTCACCGGAGCCGTGGGCCTGGCCCGGGTCGAGGTTGCCCTCGAACTCCTGGAAGATCTGGCTGATCGGCTTGCCGACGATGTTGGCCAGCACGTTGAGGCGGCCGCGGTGCGGCATGCCGATCACGACCTCGTCGAGCTCGTGCTCGGCGGCCTTGTCGAGGATGGTGTCGAGCAGCGGGATCGCCGTCTCGCCGCCTTCCAGCGAGAAGCGCTTCTGGCCGACGTACTTCGTCTGCAGGAAGGTCTCGAACGCCTCGGCGGCGTTGAGCTTCGACAGCACGTACTTCTGGACGGTGGAGTCCGGCTTCTCGTGCGGGATCTCCACGCGGTCCTGGATCCAGCGCCGCTCCTCGGGGTCGAGGATGTGCGTGTACTCGATGCCGACGGTGCGGCAGTACGAGTTGCGCAGCACGCCCAGGATGTCGCGCAGGGTCATGCGCTCCTGGCCGGAGAAGCCGCCGACCGGGAACTCGCGGTCGAGGTCCCAGAGGGTGAGGCCGTGGGAGATGACGTCGAGGTCGACGTGGCTGCGCTGGCGGTAGTTCAGCGGGTCGGTGTCGGCCATCAGGTGGCCGCGCGTGCGGAACGCGTCGATCAGCTCGATCACGCGGGCGGTCTTGTCGACCGGGCCCTCGGGGATGTCGGCGACCCAGCGGATCGGCTCGTACGGCAGGCGCAGGCTGGTGAAGACGTCGTCGTAGAAGCCGTCGCCGCCGAGCAGTAGCTCGTGGATGCGCTTGAGGTACTCGCCCGACTCGGCGCCCTGGATGATGCGGTGGTCATAGGTGGACGTCAGCGTCATGATCTTGCTGACGGCCAGGTCGACCAGCGTCTTCTCGCTCGTGCCCTCGAACGCCGCCGGGTACTGCATGGCGCCGACGCCGATGATCGCGCCCTGGCCGGCCGACAGGCGCGGCACCGAGTGGTTGGTGCCGATGCCGCCCGGGTTGGTCAGCGAGATGGTGGTGCCGGCGAAGTCGTCCGCGGTGAGCTTGTTGTTGCGGGCCTTCTTGATGATGTCCTCGTACGCCTGCCAGAACTGCAGGAAGGACATGTCCTCGACACCCTTGACCGAGGCCACGACGAGGGTGCGCGCACCCTCCTTGCCCTTCATGTCGATGGCGAGGCCGAAGTTCACGTGTTCCGGCGTGACCGAGAACGGCTTCCCGTCGATCAGCTGGTAGTGCCGGTTCATGTTCGGGAAGTCCTTCAGTGCTCGCACCATGGCGTAGCCGATGAGGTGCGTGAAGGAGATCTTGCCGCCGCGGGTGCGGTTGAGGTGGTTGTTGATGACGATGCGGTTGTCCGCCATCAGCTTCGCCGGGACGGCGCGCACGCTGGTCGCGGTGGGCACCGTCAGCGAGGCGTCCATGTTCTTCGCGATCGCCGCGGCGGCGCCGCGCAGCTGCTTGGTTTCGGGCTCTTCCTTCCCCACCGGCGTGGCGGCGGGCGCCTTCTCGGCGGCCTTCGGAGCCGGCTTCGCGGGCGCGCTCTTCGGGGCCGGCGCCGGCGCCGGCGCGGGGGCGGCGGCCGGCTTGGCCGGCGCCGACTGCCGGGCGGCCGACTCGGCGTTCTGGACCGCCTTGGCGGACGGTTCGGTCGCGTGGCCGTTTCCGCTGGCCGCAGTGGTGGCCGCGCTCTGGCGCGCACTGTCGGCCTTCGCCTGTGCCGTCTGCGTCGGCTTGAAGTCTGCGAAGAAGTCGTGCCAGGCGGCATCGACTGAGGAAGGGTCCGCGAGGAACTGGTCGTACATTTCCTCGACCAGCCACTCGTTAGGGCCGAACTGTGACGCAGGGCTGCTGCTGGACACGGCTTGGGCTCGCCTCTATCCGTCTCGATCTTGTCTGTGCTAATGCGCCTACCAGGCTAACCCCCTCTGTGACGGCCGTGTGATGGAACTGCCCTCTGTGAGGCCTGGCGCACTAGGGGATCGATCACTGACTCGATCAAGTGTCCCGAGGAGCGGACTTTTGAGGTAGAGGAGATCCGCCGGTCACGACTATTTCGGGCAACGTTGGGGCCTCCTTCGCCGAGGCGCCCGCACGCGTTCACGCCCACCCGGTGCACTGTCGGGAGGATGCGGCACACGTCGGCTGTGCGGCCGCCCTGGCGCTCCGAGGTGGTGCAGCACGATGTGGCTCGTCGAATGTCCCTCGTTCTGGGACCAGGGGCTCATCCGCCCCCTGGTCGTCGAGAACGGCAAGGTCGTCCTCATGTGCGACTCCTGTGGTGTGGTCTGGCACACCCCCGCCGGCATTGAGGACTTCGAGCACGTCGCACCCTGCGAACCCGACTGGTCCATCGACCAGGACAGCCACGTCCGCCCGGGCACGATCCGCTGGGCCTCCGAGGCGGAGGTCACGTCGGCCGGGTGGGGCGAGCTGGCGTGGCGTGAGCTGCCTTAGTTCTCTTCGGTCGCGTTTACGGCCTCCGCCAGCTCGGCGGACAACGGGTACGGCGGCTCGGCCGGCAGCAGCGCCCGCGCTTCGGTGACCCGCCCGTCGGCGAGGCGCTCACGGATGGCGCGCATGACCGGCGTGACGTCGGTGACCGCGGTGATCCACTCGTCCACGTACCGGTCCACGGCCTCGCCGCCCAGCCCGAGCTGGACCGAGCGATGCGGCAGCGGCCGGTGGTGCACGTCACGCTCGGGGTCCCACTGCACGCGGACCGGGCTGGTCCGCATCGCGGCCTTCCACGCTGCCTGGTCGCGGTGCACGCGCGGGTCGAAGTGGCTCAGCGCCGCGTGGGCGAGCACCCAGGCGAAGCCCTCGCGGGTCATGTCGAGCGCCAGGGCGCGCTCCTGGCCGGGCTTGGTCGCCCAGCCGCAGCGGTAGCCCATCCACGTGAACGACGGCTTGATCCATGTCATCCGATCCCGTTTGAACGGCGCCACGAACGTGCCGGCGGCCAACGCCGCGTCGGCGATCTCCGGTGAGTACGCCTGGTAGACGCGGATCGTCCGGTCGTCGTGGCGCGCGCGGATCTGATGGGCCGGGACCCTGGCCGCTTCGAATACCGTCTCTTCGAACACCCTCCTGATTCTCGTGTCGTGCGCCGGTGCCTGGCGAAGGCTTTTCCGCCGACGTCAGCCGAGGGACCACAAGCGGGCGTAGTGGCCGCCGGCCGCCAGCAGTTCGGCGTGGGTGCCCTGTTCGATGATGCGGCCGTGGTCGAGGACGACGATGCGGTCGGCCTTCGCGGCGGTGGCCAGGCGGTGCGCGACGACGAAGGTAGTGCGGCGGCGCGAGAGGTGTTCGGTGGCGCGCAGTACGGCCGCCTCGGTGGAGGGGTCGAGAGCGGCGGTGGCCTCGTCGAGCAGCAGGACGTCGGGGTTCACGAGCTCGGCGCGGGCGAGCGCGACGAGCTGGCGCTGGCCCGCGGACAGCGACCGGCCGCGTTCGCCGACGGGCTGGAGGAAGCCGGCGGGCAGGGCGGCGACGCCGTCGAGCGCGCCGACCGAGCGGACGGCCGCCTCGACCTCCGCGTCGGTCGCGCCGGGTCGGCCGTAGCGGACGTTGTCGGCGACCGTGCCGGAGAACAGGTGCGCCTCCTGCGGCACCACACCCATGCGAGCGCGCAGGCCGGGCAAGTCGTACTCGCGGACGTCGACGCCGTCGATCAGCACCGCGCCGCCCGTGGCGTCGTAGTAGCGCGCCACCAGCTTCACCGCCGTGGACTTGCCCGCGCCCGTCGCGCCGACCAGCGCCACGGTCTCACCCGGCGCCACGTCCAGCGACAGCTTCTCCAGCGCCGGCTGCTCGGCGCCCGTGTAGGAGAAGTCGACGTCCTTGAACGTCACCTCGCCGCTCAGGTGGTCCGGCAGCGCGATCGGGTGCGCGGCGGGCGGCACCGACGTCGGCGTGCGCAGTAGGTCGCCGATGCGGGACAGGCCGACGGCCGCCTGCTGGTAGCCGTCGAATACCGCCGACAGCTGCTGGATCGGCGAGAAGAACTGCTGCAGGTACAGCAGGAACCCGAGCAGCACACCGGCCTCCAGCGTGCCCGCGGCCACGCGGTTGGCGCCGACCACGAGCACCGTGGTGGTCGCCAGGTCCGACATCAGCGCCACCAGCGGGAAGTACGTGGCGACATAGCGCTGGGCCCGCAACCTCGACCGCCGGTACGCGTCGCTGCGTGAAGCGAACGCCTCCGCCGAGCGCTCTTCGCGCGTGTATGCCTGGGCGACCCGCAGGCCGCTCACGTTCTCCTGCAGGTCGGCGTTGACCACGCTTACCTTCTCGCGCGCTTCGGAGTACGCCCGCGAAGCAACGCGCCGGAAGATCACCGTCGACACCAGCAGAATGGGCAGGAGGGCAAGCGCGTACAACGCCAGCGACGCGTCGGTGACCAGCAGCGCCACGGTGATGCCCGCCAGCGTCAGCACGCTCACCACGGCCGTGGCGAGACCGGTCTGCAGGAACGTGGACAACGCATCGACGTCCGTGGTCATCCGGGTCATGATCTTCCCGGACAGCTCGCGCTCGTAGTAGTCGAGCCCTAGCCGCTGCAGGTGCGCGTAGCTGCGTACGCGCAGGGAGTACAGCACCGTCTCGCCGACGCGCGCGGTGAGCCGCGTCTGGCCGCGCACCACGAACCAGTCGGCCGCGACGACTAGTGCGCCGATGCCCGCCATCAGCCAGATCACGCTGACGACACCCGGCTGCACGCCGTGGTCCACCCCTCGCTGGTACAGCGCGGGCAGCGCCAGCGACGCCAGCGCGTCGGCCGCCACCAGCGCGATCACCGCGATCAGCGGCCACCGCACGGGCCGCAGCAGCCGCGAAAGCCGGAACCCCGGGTCGGCGGCCGTGACGTCCACTTCGGACAGTCGTGGCCGGTCGTCGGCGGTCGGCAGCTTGCGCACGCCTTCCAGCAGCTCCGGCGTCGGCGGTACGTCGGCCCCCGCGCCACCGCCGCCGGCGAAACCGGTTCCACCGCCCGGTGTGGCCCCGCGAGCGGCGGCGGCTTCGGCGAGCGCGTCGACCTCGTCGCGGTCGTCGCGCGGCCACAACACCGGCGTGATGCCGCCGGCGTCGGGCTCGAGGCCCTCGCAGCGGTGCGGCTTCTCGACGTCGTCGCCTGGGCCCGCCACGAGTTCGCGGAACAGCGGGCAGCGCGCCTGCAGCTCCTCCTCCGTGCCGACGTCGACGACCTTGCCCTGGTCGAGCACGGCGATCCGGTCGGCGAGCTGCAGCGTGGAGCGGCGGTGTGCGATGAGCAAGGTGGTGCGCGAGGCCGTGACCGAGCGCAGCGTGTCGTGGATCGCGGCCTCGGTGACGGTGTCGATCGCCGACGTCGCGTCGTCCAGGATCAGCACGCGTGGGTCGGTCATCAGCGCCCGCGCGAGGCCCAGGCGCTGGCGCTGCCCGCCCGAGAGCGTGAGGCCGCGCTCGCCGACCTCCGTGTCGTAGCCGAGGGGCAGGGCGCGGATGAACTCGTCGGCCTCGGCCGCGCGCGCCGCCGCGTACACCTCTTCGTCGCTCGCGTCGGGGCGGCCGTAGGCGATGTTGTCGCGCACCGACGAGGAGAACAGGAACGCCTCCTCGAACACGACGCCGATCGCCTGCCGTAGCTGCTTCAGCGGCACATCGCGCACGTCGAGGCCGCCGACGCGGACCACGCCGGCGTGCGCGTCGTAGAACCGCGGCAGCAGGAGCGAGATCGTGGACTTGCCCGACCCCGCGGTGCCCACCAGCGCGAGTGTCTCGCCCGGCCGCGCCGTGAGCGTGAGGCCGTCGAGCACCGGCTCGCTGCGGGTGTAGCCGAACTTCACGTCTTCCAGTTCGACGCCGAGCGGGCCCTCGGGCAGTGGCTGCGCGTCGGGGCGGTCCACCACGTCGGGCTGTGCGTCGATGAGCTCGTACACGCGTTCGGCGCCCGCGCGCGTGAGCTGCGCCTGCACCACCAGGCCGGACAGCATCCGAGCGGGCCCGATCAGCGTGGCGAGGTAGGTGGCGAACGCGAGGAAGGTGCCGAGGCTGATCTGGCCGTTCAGCGCCAGGACGCCGCCGATCGCGAGCACCGCGACCTGGCCGGCGGCCGGCAGCGCGGTGGTCGTGGCCGTGGGCACCGCCGACAGCTTGGCCGCGCGCAGCCGTTCGGCGAACAACCGCCGCGCCGTGCGTTCCAGTCGCGAGACCTCACGCGACTCCTGGCCGAAGCCCTTCACCACGCGCACGCCGGTGACGGTCTCCTCCACCTGCTGCGCCACGTCGGCCGCGCGCTGCTGCGCCGACCACGTGGCCGGGAAGAGCCGTTTGCGGCTCAACGTGACGATGATGCCGACGGCCGGAGCCACCACCAGCGCGATGAGCGTGAGCAGCGGCGACATCCACAGCATCGCCCCCAGCGCGAGGAGCGCGAAGATCACCGACCCCGCCGACAGCGGGACCTGCATCAGCAGCCCGGTCACGAGCTGCAGGTCGGAGATCGCCCGCGAGACCACCTGGCCGGTGCGCAGTGCGTCCTGCTTGCCGCCGTCGAGCCGCGAGACGGAGCCGAACACGCGGTTGCGCAGGTCGTGCTGCACGTCGAGCGCGAGCCGGCCGCCGACGTAGCGGCGCAGGAACGCCGAGCCGAACGCCACCACCTGCAGCGTGACCAGCGCGGCCGCGATGCCGCCGAGGCCCGCGGTGTGCCCCGCCACCGCGTCGTCGACCGCTGTGCGCACGAGCAGCGGGCTCGCCGCCTGCACGCCCACGGACAGGATCGCCGCGGCCATCGCGAGCACGACGACGCCCCGGTGCTCCCAGCACGCGGCCGAGAGCCTTCGGACCCAGCCGACGGGAGCAGCCGGCGTCTCAGCAGCCGGGCGGTCTTGACGCGCGCGCGTCGCAGTGGTGGTCACGTTCTCAATCTAGGCACGGGGACCGACTTTTTATTCCGCTTTGAAGGGATGACGGGTCCCTTCACCCCTTCAGCCGCCGCCGCCCGACCGCGACCCGGCAAAGAAAGCCCTTGCGCCGCAACGCATCGCGGCTCACGGCAACCACGCTGGGTCGGTCCCCGGTCGCGCCGCGGGGTTCCGGGGGCTCGGCCCCCGGGCAACACATCGCCCCTTCCCCGGGAGCACGAAGTGCGAAAACGCATCGCGGCTCACGGCAACCACGCTGGGTCGGTCCCCGGTCGCGCCGCGGGGTTCCGGGGGCTCGGCCCCCGGGCAACACATCGCCCCTTCC
>NZ_JBFBAE010000016.1:125575-206387 GCF_040689465.1 Amycolatopsis sp. NPDC051373
CCCCGGGAGCACGAAGTGCGAACAGGAAGGGGCAGAAGGGGCGACCCGCTCAACCAGCCTGGGGGTCACTGGGAGCGGGTCGCCGAGTACCAGCTTAGGTAATAAGTGCCGAGTTCGCTCCTCGGGGTCTTCAACGAACACCGATTATTTCTTCACCGAGTGAGCCCGCAACCGGTGAAGAAGCACGTTCAGGATCATGAAACCCCTCGTCAAAGGCACTTCGATCGACGAAAGCGTACCGCTGAACGGGACGCGCAGCGTGACGAACGTCGCTCCGGCCACGGGTTCCTGTCGGTCGCCGCGCGGTGCCTGAAAAAGAGCACGAGGGGCCCCCGCCGGTTCGCGGAGGCCCCTCGAGGCGCCAGGTGGATCGGTTGGGTCACGCCAGGGCGGTCGCCAGGGGCGTGTGCGGCAGGCCGTGCGCGGTGGCGACGGGCTCGTTGGTGAGGGCGCCGCCGTGGGCGTTGAGGCCCTTGGCGAGCGACGCGTCGGCGTTCAGGGCCGCGTGCCAGCCGCGCTCGGCGAGCTGCACGGCGTACGGGAGCGTCACGTTGGTGAGGCCGTAGGTCGAGGTCCGGGGCACCGCGCCCGGCATGTTGGCGACGCAGTAGAACACCGACTCGTGGACGCGGTAGGTCGGGTCGTCGTGCGTGGTCGGGCGCGAGTCGGCGAAGCAGCCGCCCTGGTCGATGGCGATGTCGACCAGCACCGAGCCCGGCTTCATGCGCGAGACGAGGTCGTTGGAGACCAGCTTCGGGGCCTTCGCGCCGGGCACCAGCACGGCGCCGATCACGAGGTCGGCCTCCAGCACGGACTCTTCGACCGACAGGCGGTTGGAGGTGACCGTGCGGATGCGGCCGCCGAAGTCGTTGTCGATCTGGCGCAGGCGGTCGACGTTCGTGTCCAGGATCTCGACGTCCGAGCCCAGGCCCAACGCCACGCGGGCGGCGTTGATGCCCGCGACGCCGCCGCCGATCACCACGACCCGCGCCGGGTGCACGCCCGGGATGCCGCCGGGCAGCACGCCGCGGCCGCCGCTGGGCTTCATCAGGGAGTACGCGCCGACCTGCGGGGCCAGCCGGCCCGCGACTTCGGACATGGGCGCGAGCAGGGGCAGTGCGCCGGTGGCCGTCTGCACCGTCTCGTACGCGATCGCCGTGGTGCCTGCCGCCAGCAGGGCGTCGGTCAGGGGCCGGTCGGCCGCGATGTGGAGGTAGGTGAACAGCACCAGGTCCTTGCGCAGCCTCGGGTACTCCTCGGCGATGGGCTCCTTCACCTTGAGCACCAGCTCGCCCTCGGCCCACGTCTCGTCGGCGGTGGCGAGCATCTTCGCGCCGGCGGCCACGTACTCCTCGTCGCTGATCGACGAACCCACCCCGGCGCCGGTCTCGACGAATACGTCGTGACCACGCCCCACCAGCTCGTGCACGCCGGCCGGGGTCAGGGCGACCCGGTACTCGTGCTTCTTGACCTCACGGGGAACGGCGATACGCACGGCGGCCTCCTGGCGGCGGATTGGTTCGAGGTGCTGCCACTCACGGTGATGCACCCGGACGGCGGTGTCATCATGCGCGCGGAACAGTTCTTTCGCCATTTCATGGTGCCAAGGGCACAAATCGCTTGACCTCGACCGTACTCGAGGTTGTCGGCTGTCGCACTTGGTCGTGGAGGAGGGCGTGCATGCGTGCGGTGTGGTTGAGGGAGTTCGGCGGACCCGAGGTGCTGGTGGCGGGGGAGGCGCCCGACCCGGTCCCGGGGCCGGGCCAGGTGCTGGTCGAGGTGGCGTTCGTGAACGTGACGTTCGTCGAGACGCAGTTCCGGGCGTCGGGCTTCGGCCCTGTGAATGCGGAGCTGCCGATGATCCCCGGCAACGGCGTCGGCGGCGTGATCAGCAAGGTCGGCGACGGCGTCGACCTGGCCCTCGTGGGCCGGCGGGTGGTGACGTCGACCGGCGGCAGCGGCGGCTACGCCCAGCGCGCGGTGGTCGACGCGGCCTTGGTGTTCCCGGTGCCCGACGCGCTTTCGCTCGACGCGGCGGTCGCGTTGCTCGCCGACGGCCGGACGGCCACCGGGCTCGTCCACACCGCGGCAGTGGCGCCGGGCGACCGCGTGCTCGTCGAGGCTGCCGCCGGTGGCGTCGGCAGCCTGCTGGTACAGATCGCGAAGGCGGCCGGCGCGGAGGTCGTCGCGGCGGCGGGCAGCGCTGAAAAACTCGCGCGGGCCCGAGAGTTCGGCGCGGACGTGGCGGTGGATTACACAGCTGCTGACTGGGCTTCGGTGGTCGGACCGCTCGACGTGGTCTTCGACGGGGTGGGCGGCTCCATCGGGACCACCGCGTTTTCCTTGCTGCGTCCCGGCGGTCGCATGGCGGTGTACGGACTCGCGAGCGGCGCGTGGGCGAAAGTGTCCGAAGAGGACGCTCGCGCTCGCGGCGTCACGGTGATCCGCTCAATCGGCGACGCGGCCGCGCTGCGCGCCTTCACGGTGTCGGCCCTCGACGCGGCTTCGGCCGGCCACCTCACTCCGGTGATCGGGCAACGGTTTCCCCTCGCGGCGGCCGCCGACGCCCACGCGGCGATGGAAGCGCGCGGCACTTTCGGCAAAACCCTGCTGGTCGCATGATTCTGCTGGTCGCATAACGCCCGACGCCGGAAAGCCTTCGTGTGAAGGACCTTTCCTGCGACGTCAACGCCACCGCAACGCCACCAACTGTGTAAGCAACGCCAGCCGCACATCGGGGTCGTGGCGTTCGATGCGAGACGCGTCGGGCCTGATTGAGCGCATTGCGCCAGACCCCGCCCCACCAGACAGGCCCCCACCCTCCACCGGGGGGACGTCCCTGTTCCATCCTATCGCCACCAGGCCTCGAAAAACGGCTGCAGCGCAATCTGTGGACAACTCCGCCAAAGGCGACCTTCCTGTGGACAACCAAGCCCGCCACTTGGTGTCCCGAGCGGTCCCGCCGGGGCGTTAGACGTGCCTGGCGCGCGGCGGAAAGTGGTGCGGTACCTAGGGCCTGACGAGCAGCGGTCGGCCCCGCGATTCCTACACGAACGAGACCAAACGCGGCACCGTCTGGATCCGGCTGACGCCGGAAACCCTTCGCACGAAAGACCTCTCGTACGTCAACTCCACCGCAGAGCCACCAGCTGCGTAAGCAAAGCCAACCGCACATCAGGATCGTCCAGATCGAGTGGCACGAGGTCCAGCAGGCGTTTCATGCGGTACCGCAACGTGTTCGGGTGGATGCGCAGCTCCGCGGCGGCCGCGCGGGGGTCGCCGGGGTGGCGGAGCCATTCGTAGAGCGTGTCGACGTAGCCGGCTTTCGTGGTTTCGTCGTGGGCGCGCAGCAGGCCGAGCGGGCCGAGGTCCGCGACGCGCGCGGTGGCCGAGCCCGTGGCGGCGCGGTGCAGCACCAGCGAAGTCCAGGCGTCCTCGTAGGCGACGACGCGTCCCTCCACCAAGCCGGCGCGCAGCAGGCCCAGTGCTTCGTCGGCCTGCGTGCGCGAAGTAGCCAACGCGGAGACGGCCACGGGGGAGCCGGCGGCGGCGCGGGGGACGCCGCCGCGGCGGGAGGCGGGCTGCGCGGCGAGTGCGTCGCGCAGTTCGGCCCAGGCGCCGCCGTCGGGAACGACCGCGTAGAGCAGGCCGCCGAGTTCCGTGGCGACGGGGCGGCGGCCGATGCCCTGGGAGATGCGTTCGAGCAGCGCCAGGCGCAGGCCCTCGGCGTCGCGGCCGTCGCCGCCGGTCACCTCGATCGCGACGACGCGGTGGGGCTCGTCGGACAGGTCCAGCTCGGCCACCACGCGCCGCTGGCCGGGGTGGCCTTCGAGGACGGCCCGCAGCAGCTCGGCCGAAGCGCGGCGTTGCGCGTCCGTGTGCGCGCGGCGCCGAAGCAGGTGCAGCGCGACCACCGGCGCCGCGTCTGCGAAAGCGGCCGCGCGTTCTTCGGAAACCGGCCCCGCGACGACGGCCCACATCGACCCCAGCAGCTCGCCGCCCATCCGGATGGGCACGATCAGCCGAGGCAGCGTGCCGTCGCGCTGGGCGGGCACGAAGATCGTCTGCCGCCCGCGCGACAGCTCGCGGAACACGCCGCGCGAACGGAACCGCGCGAGCACGTCGTCGGGGATCCGGCGGCCCATGATCGTGGCGACGCGCGCGGGGTCGGTGAGGTCCTGGCGCGCGGAGTAGGCGAGCACGCGCGAGTTCGTGTCCTCGATGGTCACGGGCGCGTCGACCACGGACGCCACCGCGTCGGCGAGCCGGAACAGATCGCCTGAGCCGGGGTCGCCGCCGTCTTCGAGGGACTCCGATTCGTCGCCGAGCGCGTCGAGGACCGTGCGCAGCAGCCACACGAGCTGGGCCCACGACGTCGCCGAGTGGACCTGGATGAGCGCTATTCCGGCAGATTTCGCCGCGCGGCGCACGGTGGGTTTGGTCGCCAGCGGTGGTTTCAGCAGGACCGCGGCGGCGCCCTGCGCGGCGCTCACGCGCAGCAGTTCGGCCGCGTCGGCCGGATCCACCGTGGCGACGCCCAGCACTAGGTCGCCCGCCGCGATGCCCGCGGGCACGCCGGGCTCGGCGATCACCACGTCGCCCGCCGCCGGGCAGTCGTCGGGCAGCTGGAGCGCGTGGAGCAACGTCGGCCCCACCCGGTCGACCACGCTGCGCACCGAGACCACGGGATACATCCTCGCCGAGACGCGTTCACGGCGCTCGGCGCGGGTAGCCTTCGACGGAACCGGGCAGCCGCCGGAGGGGAGGAAGGCGATGGCCATCGTGGGTGTGGGCAAGGTCGTCGTCGGCGTCGAGGACCAGGCGCGGGCGAAGGCGTTCTGGGCGGACACCGTCGGGTTCACCGTGACCACCGACGTGCCCTACGACGACCAGGGCAACCGCTGGGTCGAGGTCACCGCGCCCGACGGCACGATCCTGGTGCTGAGCGCGGCGCCGGAGGACCGGCGGCGCTTCGAGGGCCGCGACGAGCTGCCGACGTCGAACGTCTTCTTCCACGCCGACGACATCGTGAAAACCTGCCAGGAGCTGTCGGAGCGAGGTGTGGATTTCCCCGCGAAGCCCCAGCGGCAGCCGTGGGGCTGGTGGGCGATGTTCACCGACTCCGAGGGCAACCGGTTCGCGCTGCAACAGCGTGACTGAGTCCGTTATGGACGGTCACCCGAACGGCCGCGCCCGGGCACCCGCTCGGGTGATCGACTTGCACGGTAGGTTGACGGAGTACTCCCAGCCCGTGGGAAACCTTGGGTGGGCCGTTCAGGGGAGCTAGCTTCGTCCGCGGAGCCGATCCCTTTGAGCCGCAAGGAGAAACTGATGCCGGAAGACACCTCGGCCTGGTCCTTCGAGACCAAGCAGATCCACGCCGGCGCGGCACCCGACCCCGCGACGGGCGCCCGCGCGACGCCGATCTACCAGACCACGTCGTACGTCTTCCGCGACACGCAGCACGGTGCAGACCTGTTCAGCCTGGCCGAGCCCGGCAACATCTACACGCGCATCATGAACCCGACGCAGGACGTGCTGGAGCAGCGCCTGGCCGCGCTCGAAGGCGGCGTCGCGGCGCTCGCGTTCGCCTCCGGCTCGGCGGCCACCACCGCGGCGATCCTCACGCTGGCCGGCGCGGGCGACCACTTCGTGTCCAGCCCGTCGCTGTATGGCGGCACCTATAACCTGTTTCACTACACGCTGCCGAAGCTCGGCATCGAGGTCACGTTCGTCGACGACCAGGACGACCCCGAGCAGTGGCGCGCGGCCGTGCGGCCCAACACGAAGGCGTTCTTCGCCGAGACGCTGGCCAACCCGGGCAGCAACGTGCTCGACATCCGCACCGTCGCCGACGTCGCCCACGAGGCCGGCGTACCGCTGATCGTCGACAACACCGTGCCCACGCCGTTCCTGCTGCGCCCGATCGAGCACGGCGCCGACGTCGTCGTGCACTCGGCCACGAAGTACCTCGGCGGCCACGGCACCACGGTCGCGGGCGTGCTCGTGGACGGCGGCACGTTCGACTTCGGCAAGGACCCGTCGCGCTTCCCGGGCTTCTCCGAGCCGGACCCGAGCTACCACGGTCTCAAGTACTGGGAAGCTCTCGGCCCCGGCGCGTACGCGGCGAAGGCGCGTGTGCAGATCCTGCGTGACACCGGCGCGGCCATCTCGCCGCTCAACAGCTTCCTGATCCTGCAGGGCATCGAGACGCTGTCGCTGCGGCTCGAGCGCCACGTCGCGAACGCGCAAGCGCTTGCGGAGTGGCTGGAGCAGCGCGACGAGGTCGAGACCGTGTATTACGCCGGCCTCCCGTCGAGCAAGTTCTACGCGGCCGCGCAGAAGTACCTGCCGCGCGGCGCGGGCGCGGTGCTGTCGTTCGACCTGCGCGGCGGTGTCGAGGCCGGCCGCAAGTTCGTGGACGGCACGGAGCTGCACAGCCAGCTGGTGAACATCGGCGACGTGCGCAGCCTGATCGTGCACCCGGCGTCGACCACGCACAGCCAGCTCAGCCCGGAGGAGCAGCTCGCGAGCGGCGTCACGCCGGGCCTGGTGCGGCTCGCCGTGGGGCTCGAGGGCATCGAGGACCTCAAGGCCGACCTCGAGGCGGGCTTCCGCGCCGCCAAGGCGGAACTGTGACGGATTCCGGTGCGCATCCCCTGCCCGTCACCGGTGCGTGGCGGGCAGGGGACCCACCCGGCAGACGGCAGTGGTTCACCGGTCCCGGCGCGCTGTCGCTGGAGGCCGGTGGGTCGCTGCCGTTCTACACCCTCGCGTACGAGACGTGGGGCACGCTCAATTCCGACGGCTCCAACGCGGTCCTCGTCGAGCACGCCCTGACCGGCGACAGTCACCTCGCCGGCCCCGCCGGGCCCGGCCACCCCAGCGCGGGCTGGTGGGACGGCCTCGTCGGGCCCGGCAAGGCGCTGGACACGGACTCGCTGTTCGTGGTGGCGCCCAACGTGCTCGGCGGCTGCCAGGGCTCCACAGGCCCGTCGTCGCCCGATCCCGACGGTCGTGTGTACGGCAGCCGCTTCCCGGTCGTCACCGTGCGGGACCAGGTGGCGACAGAGGCGGCGCTCGCTGACGCGCTCGGCATCGACCGCTGGGCCGGCGTGGTCGGCGGCTCGATGGGCGGCATGCGCGCCCTCGAATGGGCGGTGACTTTGCCCGATCGGGTGGCGTCCGTCCTGGTTCTCGCTTCGGCGGCCCGCGCGTCGGCCGAGCAGATCGCTTGGGCCGCGCCGCAGCTGCACGCCATCCGCTCCGACCCGGGCTGGCACGGCGGTGACTACTACTCGCTGGCGCCGGGCGAGGGCCCGCACGCCGGCCTCGGCGTCGCCCGCCGGATCGCCCACGTGACCTACCGCAGCGAACCCGAACTGGCGCAACGCTTCGGCCGCCTGCCGCAGGGTTCGGAGGACCCGCTTCGCCGCGGCCGCTTCGCCGTGGAGTCCTATTTGGACCACCACGCCGACAAGCTGGTGCGCCGCTTCGACGCGGGCTCCTACGTGGTCCTCACGGAGTCCATGAACACCCACGACGTGGGCCGTGACCGTGGTGGGGTGGGTTCGGCTCTGTCTCGGGTCCGGGCGCGGACTGTGGTCGCCGGCGTGGACAGCGACCGGCTTTATCCGCTGTACCAGTCGGCGGAGATCGCGGAGGGCGTCGGTGGTGAGGCGGCGGTGGTTTCGTCGCCGTATGGGCATGATTCGTTCTTGATCGAGACCGGGCAGATCGAGGCTTTGGTGAAGTCCTTGCTGGGCTGACCGGGCGCGGGGCGATGATCCGAGGCACGCTGGGGTGGTGGACGACGCCTTCACCTCACGCTTGAAGATCACCTACGGTCCGGCTGACCGAGTTGACCGAGCTGATCCGGTTGGCTCGGCTGATCCGGTTGGCTCAGTTGCCTCGGTTGGCTTCGCCAGTGGGCTCGGCACCGAGCCTGGTCCGTCGATCTCCCTGGACCTGCACCCGATCCTGCGCGACTTCGCCCACTCCACCGACTCGGCTTCACACCAGGCTTGGCTGACCGGCCTCACCTGGACCGCCCACCTTCGCGACTCGATGGTCGTCGTCACCGCCTCCGCTCCGGACGGCAGTTCCTTCGGCTTCGGGATCCCGGACGGACCCGCCGCCTCCCGCCTGGCCGCCGCCGCGGACCACCTGCAGGACTTCGTGGTCGAGCACCTCCGCGCCGGCCTGCCCCTGGTCCCCGGCACCGCCCGCCCGGCCCACGCCCGCCTCCACGACGGCGAGGCCCTGTGGGCCGACGTCCGCACGCCTTGGTCCTGCCTCATCGGCTCGTACCCGTGACACCTCGGCGCACCAGTGCCGCGCTGAGTTCGTTCGCGCCGGGGTGAAATCCTCGCGTTGCGAGACAACCCCCGCGCGACGGCAGGGCCCACTCTCCCAAGGCAAGGTTCCGGCAAAGTTGTTGTGGTGTTCAGGGGTGGATGCCGAGCAGGGTGAGGGCTCGGGGTGGGGTTGCGGGTCGTGTGGCGTAGTCCGGCGGCGATGGTGGTCCAGCCGGTGCGGTCCAACCGGTGTGGCGCAGGGCGCTGGTGGTGAGGTTGCGGAGGCTGGCCATGACGCGGGGGTGCGGTGCCGGTGCGCGCTCGGGAGTGGTCTTCGTTGTCTGTGACGTCGCGGACCCAGCGGAGTTTGTTTTCGATGTGCCAGTGGTTGCGGACATAGTGGCCGATGGAGGCGGGGTGGGCCCAGGTTCCGGTGAGGTTGGTGAGGCCGAGCGCGGTGTGGGCGGTGTGTCGTGCGCTGGTGTAGTGGGTGGCGTGGGGGAAGCCGATCGCGGGGCAGCCGAGGAACTGGCCGAGTGGTGCGAGTTGGGTGGTGCGGCGTTAGGTGCGGCCGTGGCCACAGTCGGTGGTGATGTGGGCGGGGATCTCGTGCCAGGGCAAGGTCTGGAGCAGCCCGTGGAGGCGGTGCTGGTTTTCTTTGACGGTGAACACGTAGTGGGTCATCGCGGCGAGTTGGTGCACTCCGGCGCCGCCGGTGAGGGCGAAGGTGCCGCGCAGCGATTTCCCGTCCACCGCGATCGCTTCGGGCAGGGTGTCGGCATCGGGTTCGGCGGGATCGTGTTCGGCCGGCACTCACATGATCAACAGAGACTGCGCCCGCCCTACAACCAGGGCCACACGACTTTGCCGAAACCCCGCCCTCCCAAGGGGGGCTGCCCAAGATCCATTCTATCGGCACCCGGCGACAGAACCCTGCGCTCAGCCGGAGTTGTCCACAGGACCCCACGGCCGGCCCAAGTTGTTCACAGCACTCTTTGGTGGACCTCGACGCACCACCTCGATGAGTCGAGGTGGTGCGTCGAGGTCGCCTGCCCCGCACACCCGCCACGGCGAACAAGCCGCGCCCTGGTGAATCGGGGCATCCCTCAGCGAGCCGCGAAACGCAATCGATCGGGGGACAGCAAAACGGACAACCCGGTGAACCGGACGCCCCAACTCCGACCGCCGTCGATCAAAGCAACTACAACAAGAAGAGGCGCCCCACCAAGGGACGCCCCTTCCGCATCACCAAAAACCGCAGATCAGCCGATCGCCGACGTCAACGGGTTGTAGTACCCACCACGCTGCCCAGCCGCCGTCGGGTGGTAGGACTCGTCCACCGGCCAGGTGAGGCTGTGGAGGTAGTCGCTGGCCGACGAGCAGATGTTGTGCCCCACGAAAGCCGAGCGCACGTCCACGAACTGGGCGCCCGCGGCCGCAGCGCGGGAAGCCAGCACCGAGGCCAGGGTGTCCGCGCCGGAGTTGATCGCGGAGCGCTTCGTGTCGCTCAGGCCGACGCTGCAAGAACCCGGCACGGTGTAGAAGCGCGGGTACGACAGCACCACGAGCTTTGCGTTGGGCGCCTTGGACTTCACGGCGCGGTAGACGTTGTCGAGCAGGCCCGGGAGGGTGTTCTGCACGTAGGTCTTGGCGGTGTTGACCCGGGCGGTGCAGGTCGAGTCGCTGTTGAGGGTGCAGGTGGTGATCACGTCGGTGAAGCCCGCGTCGTTGCCGCCCACGGTCAGGGTGACCAGGGAAGCGCCCGAGGGCATCGAGTTGATCTGGTTGAGCACGTCGCCGGTCTTCGCGCCCGAGCAGGCGAGGAAGGTGAACGACGTGCCGGCGTGGGCGTTGGCCCACAGCTGGCCGTAGGCGTTGGCACTGCGTTTGCAGCTGCCCGAGCTGCCGTAGCTCCCGGCGCCCACCCCGGAAGAGTAGGAATCGCCGAGCGCGACGTAGCTGGTGGCGGCGTTGGCGGTGCTCACCAGGCCGAGTGAAGCGAGAACAGCGACCCCCAGGGCCGCACACATCCGGAGGAACGTACGTGAGGTGGGACGAGCGGCTTCAGCCATGGTCACTCCAGTCGTGACGGTTCGACGAGAAGAACAAATACCAGGTGGAATCCCCACCCGGCACCCCAGAAATCCCAGGTGACCCCACTTGGCTCACGCACTAAGTGGGGCCGGAAGTTAGCGGTCGCTAACCCGCCGCCCTACTATGAGCGGATGCCGGCGAACCCCACCCCACTCGTGAACGGCGAGAAGGCGAACAGGCGTGAACAGATCATGGCCGCCGCCGCCGAGCTGTTCGCCCACCACGGTTTCCACGGTGTCGGGATCGACGACATCGGCGCGGCCGTCGGCATCTCGGGCCCGGCGCTCTACCGCCACTTCCGCAGCAAGGACGCCATCCTCGGCGAGATGCTGAACTCGATCAGCCACTACCTGCTCGAAGGCGGCACCGACCGCGCCGAGACAGGCGGCACGCCGCTCGAGCTCCTCGAAGCGCTGGTGCGCTTCCACGTCGGCTTCGCGCTCGACCACCCGGCGCTGATCACCGTGCAGGAGCGCAACCTCGCGAACCTCACTGACAGTGACCGCAAGCAGGTGCGCGCGCTTCAGCGGCAGTACGTCGAGGTGTGGGTGCGCGCGATCCGCGACGCGATCCCCGGTCTCGAAGAGCGAGAAGCCCGCTCGGCGGCACACGCCGTGTTCGGCTTGATCAACTCGACGCCGTACAACCGCCATCTCGGTGACACAGAGCTGTCCGAGCTGCTGTGCCGGCTCGCTCTGGGCGCACTTTCCGCGGCCGGCTGATCACCCGGATTCGGGGTATCCCCACGGAAGCCGGTGCTGGTGTTTGATAGGCACGTGACCCCGGACCGGAGCGAGGACGAGCAGCGGCTCGTGGAGAAGGCGCAGCGCGCGCTCGTCGCCATCAGCCTCGGCGAGGACGCCGAGGCGCTCGAAGAGGTCACCCCGTCGTCCGACGAGCCGCAGGCGCGCTCGGAGGAGACCAAGGAGCTCATGCTGCTGCTGTTCGGCGAGTGCAGCGCCATGGTGTCCACGCTCGGTGACGGCGGCACGGCCCCCGTCAAGGTCCAGGTCTTCGACGAGGACGGCGAAGAGGTCTCCATCGACCAGGCCGACCCACCCGTGCGCACCGCCGTGCGCACGCTGCTCGCCGAAGTGCACGGCAACACCGCCGCCGCGCGCGAGCAGGTGGAGATCGCGTTGGCCAGCGCCGCGCCCAACGAGGTCGACAGCCTCGTGCTCCAAGCGCTGCGCTGGACGATCCGGCTGTCGGTCGAATGCCTCGACCGCGACCTTCCCGTCGCCGACTGGATCTCCGACGCCGTCACCGGCTGAGTCCCGCGTCCCGGACAAACGCCCGCCGCGCTGGCAGGATCACGGCCATGGAACGCGTGCTCGGCATCGGCGGCTACTTCATCCGCGCTGCGGACCCGGCGGCCCTGGGCGCCTGGTACCGCGACTGCCTCGGCCTCGATGCCGACGAGAACGGGGTGTGGCAGCAACAACCCGGCCCCACCGTTTTCGCGCCGTTCGAGGCCGGCACCGAGTACTTCGGCTCGAAGTCGCAGCAGACCATGCTCAACTTCCGCGTCCGCGATCTCGACGCCATGCTCGCCCAGCTGCGCGACAAGGGCGCAGAAGTGGCGGAGGAGACGCAGGAGATGGACGGCGTCGGCCGCTTCGGCTGGGTCACCGACCCGGAGGGCAACCGCATCGAGCTTTGGCAGTCGGCCTGACGCCGGCCACGGGTGGCGGGAGACAGCCAAGGATGACCACGTCCGGAACCTCGAACGTCGCTGTGATCGGCCCGGGAGCGATCGGGACGACCATCGCGGCCGCGCTCCACCAGGTCGGCCGCACGCCCCGGCTGTACGGCCGCACCGCTCGCGACCGGCTGGAGCTGCACGCACCGGCCGGCCACCTCGTGGTGCCCGGCCCGGTCCAGGTCGACGTCACCCGGGACGTGACCCCGGTCGATCTCGTTTTCCTGGCAGTCAAGGCGACGCAGGTCGACGCGGCTGCGCCCTGGCTGGCCGCGCTGTGCCGAGCGGACACGATCGTCTGCGTTCTCCAGAACGGGGTCGAGCAGGAAACCGTCGTCGCGGAACACACCCGCCTCGGCCGGGTGCTGCCCAGCGTCGTGTGGTTCCCGGCGCAGACCCGGGCCGACGGGGCGGTGTGGCTGCGCGCCCAGGCCCGCTTGACGGTGCCGGACACCGAGCCGGGCCGCGCGGTGTCCGCGGTGCTGGCCGGGAGCTGGTGCACCGTCGAGGCGGCAGCCGATTTCCGCTCGTTGGCCTGGCGCAAACTCATGCAGAACGCGCTCGCGGGGCTCATGGCCCTCACCGGCCGGCGTGCCGGCATGTTCGCGCGGGCCGACCTGACCGAGCTCGGGCTCGCCTACCTGCGGGAGTGCCTCGCCGTGGCCCGGGCCGAGGGCGCCGACCTCGATGACCAGGTGCCCCGGGAAATCATCGACACGTTCCGGGCCTATCCGGCGGACATGGGCACGTCGATCCTGGCCGATCGCGAAGCCGGCCGGCCGCTGGAATGGGACGTCCGCAACGGGGTCGTGCTGCGCCGCGGGCGCCACCACGGCATCCCGACACCCGTCAGCGACGTTGTGGTTCCGCTGCTCGCGGCCACCGGCGACGGGCCGGGATGACGCGGGTGTGAGCCCCCGGACCCTGGCTGGACACTCCGGTTAGCGGTCGCTAACATCCGAAGGTGAGTTAACGACCGCTAACGTCTCGACGGGGAGTCATGGACACGCCGGTACTGAGCAGTTCCGCGGATCCGCGCGGCGACGCGTTCGCCCGCAGCGTCACCTCGCACGGCGAGCTCGTCGAGGACCTGCGCAAGCGCCTTGACGCCGCCCGCCTCGGCGGGCCCGAGAAGTCCCGTGCCCGGCACGTGGAACGCGGCAAGCTGCTGCCGCGCGACCGCGTCGACACGTTGCTGGACCCGGGTTCGCCGTTCCTCGAGCTCTCGCCGCTCGCGGCCAACGGCCTCTACGACGACGAGGCGCCGAGCGCCGGGATCATCACCGGCGTCGGGCGCGTCTCCGGGCGTGAGTGCGTGATCGTGGCCAACGACGCCACCGTCAAGGGCGGCACGTACTACCCGCTCACGGTCAAGAAGCACTTGCGCGCCCAGGAAGTGGCGCTGCACAACAACCTCCCGTGCATCTACCTCGTCGACTCCGGCGGCGCGTTCCTGCCGCGCCAGGACGACGTGTTCCCCGACCGCGAGCACTTCGGGCGCATCTTCTACAACCAGGCCACCATGTCCGCGCGCGGCATCCCGCAGATCGCCGCTGTGCTCGGCTCGTGCACGGCGGGCGGCGCGTACGTGCCGGCCATGAGCGACGAAGCGGTGATCGTCCGCAACCAGGGCACGATCTTCCTCGGCGGCCCGCCGCTGGTGAAGGCCGCGACGGGTGAGGTCGTCACGGCCGAAGAGCTGGGCGGCGGCGACGTGCACTCGCGCCAGTCCGGCGTCACCGACCACCTCGCCGACGACGACGCCCACGCGCTGCGCATCGTCCGCGACATCGTCTCCACGCTCGGCCCGCGCACGCCGCGGCCCTGGGACGTGCGGCCCGTCGAGGAGCCGGCGGTGGACCCGCGCGAGCTCTACGGTGTGGTGCCCACGGATTCGCGCACCCCGTACGACGTGCGCGAGGTGATCGCGCGCGTGGTCGACGGCAGCCGGTTCTCCGAGTTCAAGAAGGAATACGGCGCCACGCTCGTCACCGGCTTCGCGCACATCCACGGCCACCCGGTGGGCATCATCGCCAACAACGGCGTGCTGTTCGCCGAGTCGGCCATGAAGGGCGCGCACTTCATCGAGCTGTGCGACCGCCGCTCGATTCCCTTGGTGTTCCTGCAGAACATCACCGGCTTCATGGTCGGCAAGGCCTACGAGGCCGGCGGCATCGCGAAGCACGGCGCGAAAATGGTCACGGCCGTCGCGTGCGCGCGGGTGCCGAAGTTCACCATGATCATCGGCGGCTCGTTCGGCGCCGGCAACTACTCGATGTGCGGCCGGGCGTACTCGCCGCGGTTCCTGTGGATGTGGCCCAACGCGCGGATCTCCGTGATGGGCGGCGAGCAGGCGGCTTCGGTGCTCTCGACGGTCCGCCGCGACGCGATCGAGGCCCGCGGCGGCGAGTGGTCGGCCGAGGACGAGGACGCGTTCAAGGCGCCGATTCGCGACCAGTACGAGCACCAGGGCAGCCCGTACTACTCCACCGCGCGGCTGTGGGACGACGGCGTGATCGACCCGGCGGATACCCGCACAGTGCTCGGGCTCGCGCTGTCGGCCGCGGCCAACGCGCCCCTGCCCGAGGTCAACTACGGCGTCTTCCGGATGTGATGAGCGTGTCTGACGGTTCTTTGTTCACCACGGTCCTGGTCGCCAACCGTGGCGAGATCGCGGTCCGCGTGATCCGCTCGCTGCGGGAGCTGGGCATCCGCTCGGTCGCGGTCTACAGCGACGCGGACGCCGACGCCAAGCACGTGCGCGAGGCCGACACCGCGGTGCGCCTCGGCCCGGCCGAGGCGGCGAAAAGCTATTTGTCGATACCGGCCATCGTCGCTGCGGCCCAGGTGACGGGCGCGCAGGCCGTGCACCCGGGTTACGGCTTCCTCGCCGAGAACGCCGCATTCGCGCGTGCCTGTGAAGAGGCCGGTCTGGTGTTCATCGGCCCGCCCGTCGCCGCGATCGAGCAGATGGGCGACAAGATCCGGGCCAAGGCCACGGTGTCCGCGGCCGGTGTGCCCGTCGTCCCCGGAGTGTCCGATCCGGACATTCCCGAGGGCGGGTTCGCCGAGGCGGTGGCCGGGGTGGGTTACCCGGTGCTGCTGAAGCCGTCCGCGGGTGGTGGCGGCAAGGGTATGCGGCTCGTGCACGAGGAGTCGGAGCTCGCCGCCGCGATCGAGTCGGCGCGCCGTGAGGCCCGGGCTTCGTTCGGCGACGACACGCTGCTCGTGGAGCGGTTCGTCACGACGCCGCGCCACATCGAGATCCAGGTGCTCGCCGACAAGCACGGCAACGTCCTGCACCTCGGCGAACGCGAGTGCAGCCTGCAGCGGCGGCACCAGAAGATCATCGAAGAGGCGCCGTCGGTGCTGCTCGACGAGGCCACGCGCCAGAAGATGGGCGCCGCGGCGGCCGAGGCCGCGCGGTCCGTGGGTTACGTCGGCGCGGGCACCGTCGAGTTCATCATGTCGGCGCACGACCCGGACGAGTTCTTCTTCATGGAGATGAACACGCGGCTGCAGGTGGAGCACCCCGTCACGGAGATGGTGACGGGTCTCGACCTCGTGGCGTGGCAGGTCCGCGTGGCCGCCGGTGAGCCGCTGACGGTGAAGCAGGAGGACGTGCGTATCGAAGGCCACGCCGTGGAAGCCCGCGTATACGCGGAGGATCCCGCGCGTGGCTTCATCCCGACCGGCGGCACGGTGCTCGCCGTGCACGAGCCGTCGGGTGACGGCGTGCGCGTGGACTCGTGGATGACCGAGGGCGCGGTGGTCGGCTCGAACTACGACCCGATGCTGGCCAAGGTGATCGCTTACGGCCCCGACCGCACGGCGGCGTTGCGCAAGCTCGACCGCGCGCTGGCGGACACGGCGTTGCTGGGGCTGGGTACGAACATCGCGTTCCTGCGCAGCCTGCTCGCCGACGAGGACGTGCGCGCGGGCCGGCTCGACACCGAGCTGGTGGACCGGCGGCTGTCGTCGCTGGTGTCGTCGGAGGTGCCCGAAGGGTTCTTCGTGGCGGCGGCGCTCGACCGGTTGCTTTCGTTGCAGCCCCAGGGTTCCGTGGTGGATCCGTGGGACGTGCCCAGCGGGTGGCGCATCGGCGGCGGAGGCGGGGTCACGTTCCGCCTGCGCGTCGGCGAGGTCCAGGCCGTGGTGCGAGTGACGGGGCTCGTTTCCCAGGCCACCGTGCAGGTCGACGACAACGCACCGGTCGAGGCCACCGCGACCCGCGCCGGCGACGTGCTGGAAGTGCGGCGCGAAACCGGGATCGAGCGCTACCGCCGCGCCGAAGGTCCACAACGGATGGTCTGGCTCGCGCGCGATGGCTTCGGTTTCGCGTTCGCGGACCAGGAAGTGCGGCTGGCGGCGCGTGGTGAAGCCGCGGGCGCCGGGCCGGTGAAGAGCCCGATGCCGGGCATGGTCCTGGTGGTCAAGGTCGCCCAGGGCGACGTGGTCGCGGCCGGCACACCGTTGCTGGTCGTGGAAGCGATGAAGATGGAACACACCGTGACCGCGCCGATCGACGGCGTGGTGAGCGAGCTTTCGGCGCGCGCGGGCCAGCAGGTGGCGTTGGACGAAACCCTGGCCGTGGTGAGCCCGAACGAGGAGCAACGATGATCGACTTCCGGCTGGACGAAGAGTACGAGGCGCTGCGCAAGACGGTCGAGGACTTCGCGCACAACGAGGTCGCGCCCGTGATCGGGCCGATGTACGAGAAGGAACAGTTCCCGTACGAGCTCGTGGCCAAGATGGGCGAGATGGGCCTGTTCGGCCTGCCGTTCGCCGAGGAGTTCGGCGGCATGGGTGGCGACTACTTCGCGCTGTGCCTGGCCCTGGAGGAGCTGGCGCGGGTCGACTCGTCGGTCGCGATCACGCTGGAGGCCGGCGTTTCCCTCGGCGCGATGCCGATCTACCGCTTCGGCACGCAGGAGCAGAAGGAAACCTGGCTGCCCGCCCTGTGCTCCGGCGAAGCTCTCGGTGGCTTCGGCCTCACGGAACCGGGCGGCGGTTCGGACGCCGGCGCCACGCGTACCCGGGCCAAGCTCGACGGTGACCAGTGGGTGATCAACGGCAGCAAGGCGTTCATCACCAACTCCGGCACCGACATCACGCGGCTGGTCACCGTCACGGCGGTCACCGACGTGATGGAGAACGGCCGCAAGGAGATCTCCGCGATCCTCGTGCCCTCGGGCACGCCGGGCTTCGCCGTGGCGCCCAAGTACTCCAAGGTCGGCTGGAACTGCTCGGACACGCACGAGCTGTCCTTCGCGGACGTTCGTGTGCCGGCGGAGAACCTGGTCGGCATCCGCGGCCGTGGCTACGCACAGTTCCTGTCCATTCTGGACGAAGGCCGCGTCGCGATCGCCGCCGTGAGCGTGGGTCTGGCCCAGGGCTGCGTCGACGAGTGCCTCAAGTACGCCAAGGACCGCGTCGCCTTCGGCCACCGGATCGGCGAGTACCAGGCGATCCAGTTCAAGATCGCCGACATGGAGGTGCGCACCCACACCGCGCGCCTCGCGTATTACCAGGCGGCGTCGAAGATGCTGCGCGGCGAACCCTTCAAGAAGGAAGCGTCCATCGCGAAGCTCGTCGCCTCCAACGCCGCCATGGACAACGCCCGCGACGCCACCCAGATCTACGGCGGCTACGGCTTCATGAACGAATACCCGGTCAGCCGCTTCTACCGCGACGCGAAGATCCTGGAGATCGGCGAGGGGACGAGCGAGGTGCAGCGGATGCTCATCGCTCGCCACCTCGGCGTCGCGGGCTAGTGCGTCAGCTCGCGGTCAACACGAAGAACAGGAAGCTCGGGCTGATCGTGAGCAGACGGTAGTCCTCGGGCCACAGCTCGCGGGCGGCCGGCGCGGGCATGGGTTCGCTGATCACGGAGATCTCGAAGCGCGCCGCGGTGAAGGCGGCGGTCATCGCGTGCAGCGGCCGCATCCAGAACGACATCGGGATGGTCTGGCTGCCGAACGTCCACTCTTCCGTCCAGTTGTAGGTCTCGAAGTAGTTGGTCTTGATGCCTTCCATGCGCTGCAGGGCGTGGATGGCGAAGGGGTGATCGACCGAGATCAGCAGGCGTCCACCCGGTTTGAGGATGCGCTTGAGCTCGGTGAGCGACGGGCCCCAGTCCTCCAGGTAGTGCAGCACGAGGGACGCAATGACGTCGTCGAACGCGTTGTCGGCGTAGGGTAGCGGTTCGGCCAGATCGGCGACGCGCAGGTCGGCCTCGGGCCCGAGCCGGCGGCGGGCCAGCTCCAACATGCCGGCGCTGAGGTCGAACCCGGACATGATCGCGCCGCGATCGCGCAGCACCTCGGACAGCGGGCCGGTGCCGCAGCCGGCGTCGAGGACCCGTCTTCCGGCGACGTCGCCGGCGAGCTCCAGCATCGCGGGCTGCTCGTAGTAGGCGTTCTGGATGCCGTTTTCGTTCTGGGCCGCGTATGCCTCGGCGAAGCTGTTGTAGTCGTTGGCCGGCAGCGTGTGGTTGTCCGGAGTCATGCGGCCGATCATGGCAGAAAACGCCGGACTTCCGGTTGATCCCCTTTCACCATAACCCGGGTGGCAAGCCGGAAACATCGGTCCGCGGGGCGATGTTTCGGCGCCGCCGAATGATTACTGTGGTCGGCATGCCTGAGGAACGCGCACTGAACGTCGGCCCGTCCGGAATCGAGCTGGCGTACGAACGCTTCGGTGACCCCGGAATGCCGCCGGTCGTGCTGATCATGGGCGGTGGCGCACAGATGATCAACTGGCCTGAGGAGTTCTGCCGGGAACTGGTGGACCGCGGCTTGCACGTAATCCGCTTCGACAACCGCGACTCCGGCCGGTCCACGCATTTCGACGACGCGCCTGTGCCGGATTTCGCTGCCGTTCTCGCGGGGGATTTCGCGACGGCGTCCTACACGCTGTCGGACCTCGCGGGTGACACGGTCGGGCTGCTTGATCTGCTCGGGCTGGAGAGCGCACACCTCGTCGGAGCGTCGCTCGGCGGGATGATCGCGCAGATGGTCGCCATCGAGCACCCCGATCGGGTGCGGACGCTGACGTCCATCATGTCCACGACCGGGGCCCCGGGTGTGGGCGCGCCCGACCCGTCGATCCTGGCCGAGATGGGACAGCCGCCGAGCGAGCGGCAGGCGTTCGTGGCGTGGCAGGTGCGAGCGTCGCGGATCACCGGGTCGCCGGGGTTCGAGTTCGACGAAGCTGCCGTCGCTGAGCGAGCGGGGCGGACGTTCGACCGGGGCTACCCCGCACTGGGCATGCCGCGGCAAGCCATCGCCGTGGTGGCGTCGGGCGACCGCACGGACCGGCTGCGGCAGCTGGACGTGCCCACCCTGGTCATCCACGGCGACGCCGACCGCATGTGCGACCTCAGCGGCGGGCGCGCCACGGCGGCGGCCATCCCCGGGGCGGAGCTCGTGGTGGTACCCGGCATGGGGCACAGCCTGCCGCGCGAGTTGTGGGCGGACTTCGCGACGCGGATCGCCGCGCTGGTCAAGACACCATGACCGCGGCCAGTTCGCCGCGTCGTACGCAGTGGTGTGCGCGAGCGCGGGATCTTCTTGCCACTGCGGGGTTTCCCGCATCGACGAGACCACGTCGGCAGGCATTCCCACGGCGTCCGTGCGGAACAAGGCCAGCGCACCGTCGAGGTCAACAGCGTCCACCAGCGCCCGCAGCCGCCGCGCGCCTCCTGCCGTGATGGCAGAAGGTGGCTCCTACGCGACCACCCACCGCACCACGTCTGGCCGCACCGTCGCCCGCAACGCCAGCATCCCTCCCGACGAATGCCCGGCCACCACGGCCGCACCGCCGGCGGCAACAGCCGTGGCCACGACGTCGGCGACCTCATCCGCGACGGGGTGCGCCGGCGGTCAGTCGATCGCCACTTCCGCCTCGATCTCCACTGGAATGCCGAACGGCAGCTCCGCGAGGCCGACCGCCGAGCGCGCGTGGTCACCCGCGTCCGCGCCCCACAGCTGCACGATGAGGTCGGAAAAACCGTTGACCACGGCGGGAGTGCGGGCGAACCCGGGCGCGGTGTTGACCATGCCGAACACGCGCAGCCACGCCGTGACGCGGTCGAGGTCGCCGAGTGCGAGCTTCAGCGAACTGAGCACCGCGAGGGCGGTCAGGCGGGCGGCCTCGTACGCCTGCTCTTCGGTGACCTCGGCGCCGACCTTGCCGAGGGGGCCGGCGAGGGAGCCGTCGGGGAGCAGAGGGCCGTGGCCCGAAATGAACGCGCGGTCCCGGAAGACGCGGACCCACGGGAAGGCGAGCGTGACGCCGGGCGGCGGGTTCATCGGCTCCGGCAACTGCAGGCCGAGCTCGGCAAGGCGGTTTTCGATGTGCACGACGGGGAGCTTACGGGCCGGGATAATAATACCGGTATAGTTATCCTCATGGTGGAGCTGAAGACCGCGACCGAGCTCGCGGTGATGCGGGAGGCGGGCCGCGTGGTGGCCCAGGCGCTGGCTGCTGTGCGGGAGGCCGCGGACATCGGCGTTTCGCTGGCCGGGCTGGACGCCGTCGCCGCTCAGGTGATGGCCGACGCCGGGGCGAAGCCGTCGTTCCTCGGCTACCACCCGAACTGGGCGCCGACGCCGTACCCGGGCGTGATCTGCGCGAGCGTGAACGACGCCATCGTTCACGGCATCCCCGGCCGGTACCGCCTGCGTGACGGCGACCTGCTGAGCATCGATTGCGGCGCGTCCATCGACGGCTGGCACGGCGACGCCGCGGTGAGCTTCGTCGTCGGCGCGGCGGACCCGGCCGACCTCGCCTTGATCGCTGCGACGGAAAAGGCGCTCGCGGCAGGCATCGCGGCCGCGCAGCCCGGCGCGAAGATGGGCGACATCTCGGCCGCCATCGCCTCGATCGGCCGGGCGCCGGGCTACGGCGTCACCGAAGACCACGGCGGCCACGGCATCGGCCGCGCGATGCACGAGGACCCGCCAGTGCCCAACGACGGCCGCCCCGGTCGCGGCCTGCGCCTGCGGCCTGGTCTGGTCCTCGCCCTCGAGCCCATGTTCACCCGCGGCGGCCTCGACGACTACCGGCACGCCGACGACGGCTGGACCGTCCACACCACCGACGGCACCCGCGCGTCGCACTCGGAGCACACCGTCGCGATCACCGAGGCCGGGCAGGTGGTCCTGACGCTGCCCTAGGGGTACAACGTCGGAGATGGCGACTTTCACGATCCGCCCAGGCGAACCCGGCGACGCCGACACGTTGCTGCGCTTCTTCGACGAGGCCGTCGAGTGGCTGGTGGCGCGCGGCAGCGCCGGTCAGTGGGGTGATCAGCCGTGGAGCGGTATTCCGCACCGGGCCTCGCGCGTGGCCGACATGGCGAAGGAGCCGGGTCTCGGCATCGCCGAGGTCGACGGTGAGCCGGCGGGGGCGTTGATCGTCCGCGAGGAATGCCCGAAGTACGTGCCGCCGGCCGCGGAGCGGGAGCTGTACATCGGGCTGCTCATCACGTCGCGCCGGTTCGCGGGTCACCGGGTGGGCGCGCGGCTGCTGGAGCACGCGCTGGAGGAGGCCCGGAAGAGCGGCATCGGCCTCGTGCGCGTCGACTGCTGGGCCGGTGGCGACGGCGAGTTGCAGCGCTACTACGAGGGCCAGGGCTTCACGCCGACCGTCCGCTTCGACGTCGACGGCTGGATCGGTCAGGTCTTCGAGCGACGCCTCTGATCGGGGCAGTCGACTGGCGCTCGGCGCCGCGCCGGGGCACGATATTGACACGACGCCAACAGTGCCCCGAGGCAAGAGGAGCCGGCCATGGCCAAGCAGCCGCGAACGCTGTCCGGGAAGGTCATCGTCATCACCGGTGGCGCGCAGGGCATCGGGGCCGCCACGGCCACCGCGCTCAAGCGGCTCGGCGCGCGGGTGGTGCTGGGCGACCTCGACCTCGTCCGCGCGGAGAAGACGGCCGGTGAGCTGGGGCCCGACGCCGTCGCGCTGCCGCTGGACGTGACCGACACGAAAGCGTTCACCGAGTTCCTCGACGAGGTCGAGCGCCAGGTCGGGCCCATCGACGTGCTGATCAACAACGCCGGCATCATGCCACTGGCGCCGCTCGACGAGGAGGACGACGCGGCGACGCGCCGGATGCTGGAGATCAATCTGCACGCCGTCATCCATGGCACGCGCGAAGCCGTGAAGCGGATGAAGCCGCGGCGGACCGGGCACATCGTGAACGTCGCTTCGATGGCCGGGAAGTCCGGGTTCCCGGGCGCGGCCACGTACTGCGCGACCAAGCACGCGGTGGTCGGGCTGTCGGAGGCGGTGCACTTGGAGCTGCGCGGCACGGGCGTGTCGGTGTCGTGCGTGATGCCGGCGGTGGTGCGCACGGAGCTGGCGTCCGGGCTCGGCGAGGCGAAGTTCATCAAGTCCGTGGGGCCCGAAGACGTCGCCGCGGCGATCGCGGATGCCCTGAAATACCCGAAGTTCGATGTTTTCGTGCCGAAATCCCTGGATTTCACGGGCCGGATCACGCGGCTGTTCCCGCGCGCGTTCGGCGAATGGTTCGTGCGCGCGCTCGGCGGTGATCAGCTGCTGGCGTCGGCCGCGCATTCCCCGGCGCGAGCGGAATACGAGTCCCGCGCTGCTCAGAGCGCTCCGGCGGCCGACGCGGGGAACTAGGTTCCCGGTCACCGGGCACTGTCCGAAATGGACGTGCTTGCCGGGTGCTTGCAAGTGTGGCGGTGTTGATGCCGCCCCCGGCCACGGGCAAGATTGCCTCCGAGAGGTCGAGCTCAGGAGGCACACATGGTTTCACCCACGGCACGGCTGGCCGCAGCGGCGTCGAACGTCGTGGGGAAGGTGCTGCACGGCGGTGTCGCCGACCTGCGCCCGATGCCCCGGGTGCTCATCGACCAGGGCCCGAACCGCTCGCTGTACCGGATGACTCACAGTGGCGCGCCGGTGTCGGGGCCGCCGATCCTGCTCGTGCCGCCGCTGGCCGCGCCCGCGCTGTGCTTCGACCTGCGCCGCGGCTGCAGCCTGATCGAGCACCTCGTGGAGGCCGGGCGCAACGTCTACCTCGTCGACTACGGCAACGTCGCGTTCTCCGACCGGCGCCTCGGCATCGAGCACTGGATCGACGAGGTGCTGCCGCGCGCGATCCGCAAGGTGAGCGAGGACGCGGGCGGCGAGGGCGTGCACCTGGTGTCGTGGTCGCTGGGCGGGATTTTCTCGCTGCTGGTGAACGCCGACCAGCCCGAGCTGCCGATCGAGTCCGTCACCGCCATCGCGTCGCCGGTCGACTTCGCGGCGATCCCGATCGTCGCGCCGTTCCGCCCGCTCGTCGACCTCACCGGCGGCCACCTGCTCACGCCGGTCTACCGCGCGTTCGGCGGCGCACCGTCCTATTTGGTCAGCCGGGTGTTCCGCGCGACGGGCATCAGCAAGGAGATCACGAAGCCCATCGCGATCCTCAAGAACCTCGACGACCGCGACTACCTCGCGCAGATCGAGGCCGTGGACCACTTCATGGACAACATGTACGCCTACCCGGGCCGCACGTTCGGGCAGCTCTACCACCGCCTTTTCCGCACCAATGACCTCGCCGAAGGCACCGTCGACCTCAACGGGCGCAAGATCAGCCTGTCGGACGTGAAGGCTCCGGTACTCGTCGTCGCGGGCGAGAACGACACGATCGCCCCGCAGCCTTCGGTGGAACGCGTGGTGCGGCTGCTGGAAAACGCGCCGGAGGTGCGCTTCCGCACCGCGCCTGGTGGTCACCTCGGTGTGCTGACCGGGCGCAAGGCGCGGGGCACCACGTGGACTTATCTGGACGAGTTTCTCGACGACCGCATCTGACGGCAAGCAAAGGGGCACCGGGCTGACCCGGTGCCCCTTGTTGACTTAGACCGCCGGCGCCTGACCGTTGCGGGCGGAGATCCAGTCACGCACGTCACGCTGTAGCAGACCGCGCAGGGCGAGGCCCGCGAAAACCAGCGGCAGCACGCCCGAAAAGCCGCTGCTGATCAGCGTCACGATGCCGTTGATGATGATCACGGCCTCCACCACGATGGCGGTCACGAACGCCCACTGCTTGCCTTGCGGGAGCACGATCGCGCAGGCGGCGAGGGCGATCGCCATCAGGATGTTGACCACCACGATCACCAGCAGCACCCCGGCAAAACCCCCGGCGGAGGCGCCCGCGACGGCTCCGATCAGGATCGAACCGAGCACGCTGAAGGCGACCTGGATCCACATGAAGATCCGCGCCTGTCCCAGGCCCTTGGGCGGGCCGTACTCCCCAGGATTCGTCATGCCGCGAAGGTTAAGGCAAACACGTCGAAATCTATCGGCAGGAGATCAATCCGATATTCCGGACCTAAGACGCTAATTACGTGAGGAGTTGGAGAAAAACTCACCTGAGCGCGGTGAGTGCCTTTTCCAGTGCGTCGAGCGCGCCGAGGGCGTCGCTGTAGCAGTTGGGGAGGAAGTAGACCGAGCCGTAGAGGTGGTTGGCCTTCGTGTCGGGCAGCGTGGTGAAAGCCGTCTGGCTGAACAGTTCCGGGCCGAGGTTGGCGGGCTTGTCGGCATTTCGGTCGGGGAAGGTGCATGCGCGCGCTGCAACGGGTGGCATTGCCGGCATGAAACCGCCATTGGGCGGATACGAACCCCGCTCAGTCGCAGTTCCGTTGCGACCGGGCGGTGTTTCGTTACGCCCCAACCTACTTCAACTGCGCCGACGTCTTCCCCAACACCCGCCGAGCCACGATCAGCTGCTGAATCTGCTGCGTCCCCTCGAAGATGTCCAGTATTTTTGCGTCCCGAGCCCACTTCTCCAGCAGCGATTCCTCCGTGTACCCGTACACGCCGGCCAGCTCGACGCACTTCAGGGTCACGTCCACCACGGTCCGGCCGGCCTTGGCCTTCGCCATGGAGGCCTGCAGGGAGTTGGGCTTGCGGTTGTCCGCCATCCACGCCGATTCCAGTGTCAGGAGGTACGCGGACTCGAAGTCGGCCTCCAGTTCGAGCCAGGTGGCGGCGGCCGGGTGCTGCGGGGGGCGGTCGTAGTCGATCGTGACGCCCGCGGACGACAGGATTCGGCGGGTCTCCTCCAGGGCGGCGCGGGCGACGCCCACCGCCATGGCCGCGACCAGCGGCCGGGTGTTGTCGAACGTCTGCATGACGCCCGCGAAGCCCTTGGCGGTGTCGATGTCCGGCGTGCCCAGCAGGTTCTCGCGGGGGACGCGGCAGTTTTCGAAGCGCAGCACGGCCGTGTCGGACGCGCGGATGCCCAGCTTGTGTTCCACACGAACGACTTCGAAGCCCGGCGTGCCCTTCTCGACCACAAAGGACTTGATCGCCGCGCGGCCCTTCGTACGGTCCAAAGTGGCCCAAACCACCACGGCATCCGCGCGCTGTCCCGACGTCACGAAGATCTTCTCGCCGTTGAGCACGTAGTCGTCGCCGTCGAGGACAGCGGAGGTGGTGATGGCGGCGGAGTCGGAGCCGCAGTCGGGCTCGGTGATGGCCATGGCGGCCCACAAGCCGGAAAAACGGGAGAGCTGCTCGTCGGTCGCGACGGAGCTGATGGCCGCGTTGCCCAGGCCCTGGCGTGGCATGGACAGCAGCAGGCCGACGTCACCCCAGCACATCTCGATCGTGCCGAGGACGACGTTGAGGTTGGCGCCGTTGCGGTTTCCGTCGCCCGCCGAGTCACGAGAGCGGCGCACGCCCGCCGCGCCGGCGCCGCCCTCGCCGGAGGAGTTGAGGCCGTCGAGCAGGGCGGCGAACATGTCGAGCTCGGCTGGGTAGGTGTGTTCGGCGCGGTCGTACTTGCGCGAGATCGGCCGGAACACTTGGGCCGCGGCCTGGTACGCCTGGTTGATCAGCGTGCCGGCCTTCTTCGGAACTTCGAGGTTGATCATCGAAAAGCCTTTCTAGAGGAGGACGGCGCCTTCCATCACGCCGATCGCTCGCAAGTCCCGGTACCAGCGCTCCACGGGGTGCTCCTTCACGAAGCCGTGTCCGCCCAGCAGCTGCACGCCCGCGTTGCCGATGCGCATGCCCTTGTCCACGGCCAGCTTGCGCGCCAGCGCGGCCTCCCGCGCGTAGTCCTTGCCCTGCTCGGCCCGCGCCGCCGCGCGCAGCGTGACCAGGCGCAGGCCCTCGAGCTCGATGGCGATGTCGGCGACGGAGAACGCCACCGCCTGCCGGTGGCTGATCGGCTCGCCGAACGCGGTGCGCTCGTTCACGTACGGCACCACGTAGTCGCGCACGGCCTTCGCCGTCCCGGCGGCGAGCGCCGCCCAGCCCAGCCGCGAGAGGCGCACGACCTCGGTGAACACGTCGGGCTTCCCGCCGCCCAGCAACGCGCCAGCCGGCAGCGCGACCTTCTCCAGGTGCAGCTTGCCGGTCGCGGCGCCACGCAGGCCCATCGCCGGCTCGGCCTCCACGGTGACCCCCGCCGACGACGATTCCACGAGGAACAGCGCCGGGCCGCGGCCTTCGAGATCGGCCGAGACGAGGAACAACTCTGCCTCCGCCGCACGCGGGACCAGCGACTTCACGCCGTCGAGCTGGTAGCCCTTCGGCGTGCGTTTGGCCTTCGTGGCGGGCTTGAACGGGTCGAACAGCGGCGTGCGCTCCAGCAGGGCCAGCGCCGCCGCGGGCACCTGGGCGCCGGCGAACGCGGGCACGTAGTCGGCCTGCTGCTGCTCGTCGCCCCAGGCCACGAGCGCCGTGCTCACCGCGGACGGCGCGAGCACGGACACGGCCAGGCCCATGTCGCCGTGCGCGAGGGCCTCGGCGACGAGCGCGTTGGTGACGACGGAACGCTCGGTGCCCGCCCCGCCCAGCTCCTCGGGGATGCCGACGAGGCTGATGCCGAGCTCGGCCGCACGCGTGAGCAGGCCTTCGGGCGCCGCGAGCTTGGCGTCGGCGTCCGCGGCGGCGGGCCGCAGCTGCTCGGCGGCGAACTCGGTCACCGTCTCCGCGATGAGCTGCTGGTCTTCGCTGGGCGTGAGGTCGAACAGCCCGGTGTCCTGCGCGGGGGCCAGCCGCGCGGGTTTGCCGAGCCGCCGCACCGACTTGAACGACCGCGTGGCCGCCCCCGCCGCGCGGAAACCGTTGCGGGTGCCCGCTTTGACCAGGTTCTGCACGGGCCCGCGCAGCCCGGCCCTGTCGATCACGCTGCTCCCGGCCAGCCGGGTGAGCGCGGCCAGGCCGAAGCCCATCGCGTCTCGTTTCCTCGCCGCAGCCATGTGGCCTCCCCCTCGGGTTACCTACTCGCGAGTAGGTTAGCACGTGCCGGCCGACCTTGCGTGGCAGCGCGTCACCGGCCCCGGTTCGAACGGCCGAACTGCTGCGCTTCTCCGGTGAATTCGCCGGGTGACGGCAATTGCACTCGTTAGTGTGGAAACAGTTTCATGATTACCTGGGTCTCGGCACACTTCGGTGTGGAATTTCCGCCGGAATCATATGGGGAGTCATGACCGTCACTGCCGAAGATCGGGTAAAGGTCGTTTTCGAATTGTTCGATGTCGATCACAGTGGATTCTTGGAGGAGAGTGACTTCACGGCGATGTCCGACCGCGTCGAGCAGGTGGCCGACGGCTCGGGTCCCGAAGCGAAGGTGGCGCTGAGAGCCTCCTTCGCCAAGTGGTGGACCACCGTCGAGCGCGAGCTCGACGCCAACCGCGACGGCAAGGTGAGCTACGACGAGTTCACCGCGTGCGTCCTGTCTCCCGAAAAGTTCGACGACACCGTCACCGACTTCGCCCACGCGTTGTCCGCCCTCGGCGACCCCGACGGCGACGGCCTGATCGAACGTCCGCTTTTCACCGCTTTGATGCTCGCCATCGGGTTCAGCCCGGCCAACATCGACGCCTTGTTCGACGTATTCGGCCCGGACGCCGAAGATCGAATTGCGGTGTCCGTCTGGTCGGACGGCATCGTGGACTACTACCACCCGACCAAACCCGACGTCGCTGGCAACTACCTGGTGGGCTGAGGCTCACTGGTCAACGCGGCGGCAGGGGGACCTGCCGCCGCACCCAGGCCATCCGCTCGAACGCGACCAGCCCCAGCACCGCCACGGCGGCCGCGACCACAGCCACCGCCGCGGGGACGTGCTCCAGCAGCGGCGTGACCCCGAGCAACACGGCGGCGAGTACGAGGCGCTGGACGTTCCAGCTGCCGACGTTCCGCCGCCGCAACGCACTCAGCGCCACGAGGTACAACGCGAGCCCACCGGTGAGCGCCCAGATGGGCACGCCGTGCAGCGCCTCGCCGGGTACGTGGTGCGCGGTGTCGGACAGGTAGAGGAACGCCTTCTTCAGGCCCAGCGCCACGAGCACGATCCCCGCGATCAGCGGCAAGTGCAGGAACGTGTACGAGTCCGTCGCGAGCTTCGTGCGCTCCACGCCCTTCGCGCCCGCGAGCCGGTGCTCGGCGACGCGCGCGACCACGTCGAAGTAGGTCCACCACATGCCCGCGGCGAGTGCGACCCCGCACAGCGCGCAGCCGGCGATCAGCCACGTCATGGGCACCGGCCCGATGCCGATCCCGATCGCGACGATCGATTCGCCGAGCGCGATGATCACGATCAGCCCGAACCGCTCCGCGAAATGCGCCGGCGAGTTGAGCCGCCAGCCGGCCGGGCCGGAGAAGTAGACGTTCACGTAGTCCACGGTCAGCGCGACCACCCACAGCACCAGCTGCCACGGCCCGGCGAGGAACGCCGCCAGCACCAGCAACCCGATGCTCGGCACCAGCCCGCGCAACATCCGCAGCAGCACGCGCTGCAACTCCGGGTCGTGCCGCGCCGCACCCAGGTACGCGACCTCGTGCAGCACTCGCACGATCGCGTAACACCCGACGAACAGCAACGGCCCGTCCAGCCCACCCGGCCGATCCGTGAACGCCTCCGGCACCGTGAGCGAAAGCAGGAACATCACGCCCATCGCCCCGAACATCGCGAGCCGCGCGATGCCGTGGTCCACGTGGATCGTCGTGCCGAGCCACGCGTAGCAGCACCAGCACCACCACAGCACCGCCAGCACCAACAGCCCCTCGACAACGCCGAGGGGGCTCAGGTGGTCGGCCATCAGCTGGGTCGTCTGCGTGATCGCGTACACGAACACGAGGTCGAAGAACAGTTCGAGCGTCGACACCCGATGTCCTTCGTCCGCCGTGACCAGATGCAGTCTTCGTCCGGTGGGCACTCGGCATGCTCGCACGCGGATGCGGTGAGGGGGAGCGATTTCGCCGAGAGCTTCTTCAGTACTCCAGCACCGCGTGCAGCAATGCCGTCAACTCAGCCTCGAATCGCGGCCGCCCGCTCACCCGCCGGGTTCGCGTGAGGTCGTTGGCGATCGTCAGCGCCGCGTGCACCCGGATTTTCGCCTCGCGGGCGGGCAGGGTGGGCGAGATCGTCGACAGCAGTGTCACCCAGGAGTCCACGTAGTCCCGCTGCACGCGCAGCAGATCGGCCTTGTCGCGGTCCGGCATGGTGACGCGGTCGGCCGTGAAGGAGACCAGTAGCTCGGGCGTGTGCAGGAGCGTGTGGACGTACGAAGCCGCCAGGCGGCGCAGTGCCGTGCGTTCGTCGGGGGCGCGCATGGCTTGCTCGGCGGCCAGGGCGAGCCGGTCCGCCGCTCGGTGTCCGATGGCGACCATCAGGGCCGCTTTGCTGGGGAAGTGCCGGTAGACGCTGGGTCCGGCGATCCCGGCCGCTGCACCGATGTCCTCCATGCTCACCGCGTGGAAGCCGCGTTCGGCGAACAGTGAAGTCGCGGCCGCCAGCACCTGTTCGCGGCGGGAAGGCGTGCCGAGACCGTCCCGAACCGGCTCCACGACGCCTGCCGAAGGGATTGTGCTGTTCAACACAGCCGTGGCCAGCTCGACGAGCAGCGGAACGAATCGGCGACGGGCCACCGTGGTGTGGTGCACAGCCACGCTGCCGAACACCGACAGCGCGCCCCAGCAGAGAAACTCGGCGTCGTCGAGAGCCAGCGAAGGGCGGACTTCCAGCAGCGCCTTCGTCCACGCGTCGAGCACCGCACCCGACCGCCGCCGGATCTCCCGCCGCTCGTCGTGTGGCAGATGAGGGCCTTCCCAGCGCCACAAAGCAGCGATCTCGCGCCGTTCGACAGCCTGCGTGGCCAGCCCCGTCAGCAGCACTTCCAGCTGGTCAGGCCCACCCGACAACGCCGACGCGGTGACCGCCTCCATGTCGTCGATCCCGGCCAGCACGACGTAGGCCAGGATCGCCTGCTTGTCCGCGAAGTGCCGGTAGAGGGCCGGCCCGGTGACGCCCGCCGCGGCCGCGATGTCGTTGATACCGACGCCGTGGAAGCCGCGCGCGCGGAACAGCCCCGCGGCGACCGCGGCGAGCTGGGCCTTGCGGTCGCGGGGGCGCGACCCGCGGGCTGGAGTACTCATGGTGAACCGACGATAGCGCTAATCGGAACACGGGCAACCCATTGACACCATCGGGTTCGCCAGGCATATGTTAATGGGCATTAGCACCCATGGCTCGGTATGCTCGGCCGTGAGATACACCGAAGTGTCCAACCACGCCGCTGCGCGGAGGAGTGTTCAGTGAGTAGCGAGGCCTACATCTACGAGGCGATGCGCACGCCTCGAGGTAAGAACAAGGGCGGTGCCCTCCACGGCACCAAGCCGCTCGACCTGGTGGTCGGGCTGATCGAAGAGCTCAAGGTCCGCCACCCGAACCTCGACCCGCAGGTGATCGACGACGTCATCCTCGGCGTCGTGTCCCCGGTGGGTGAGCAGGGCGCCGACATCGCGCGCACCGCCGCCCTCGTGGCCGGCCTGCCCGAGACCGTCGCGGGTGTGCAGCTCAACCGGTTCTGCGCGTCGGGCCTGGAAGCCACCAACATGGCGGCCCAGAAGGTGCGCTCGGGCTGGGACCAGCTGATCATCGCCGGCGGCGTGGAGTCCATGTCCCGCGTGCCGATGGGTTCCGACGGCGGCGCGCTGTTCATGGACCCGACCACGGCCTACGACGAGTACATCGTGCCGCAGGGCATCGGCGCCGACCTGATCGCGACGATGGAGGGCTTCAGCCGCGAGGACGTCGACCGGTTCGCGGCCTGGTCGCAGGAGAAGGCCGAGGCGGCCTGGTCCGGCGGCTACTTCGCGAAGTCCGTGGTGCCGGTGAAGGACATCAACGGCGTGACGATCCTCGACCACGACGAGCACCGCCGCCCCGGCAGCACCGTGGAGGGCCTGGCGAAGCTCAAGCCGGCGTTCACCACGATCGGCGACATGGGCGGCTTCGACGCCGTCGCGCTGCAGAAGTACCACCAGATCGAGAAGATCGACCACGTCCACACGGGCGGCAACTCCTCGGGCATCGTCGACGGCGCGGCCATCGTGCTCGTCGGCAGCGAGCAGGTCGGCAAGACCTTCGGCCTCACGCCGAAGGCGCGCATCGTCGCCACCGCCGCCATCGGATCGGAGCCCACGATCATGCTCACCGGCCCTACGCCGGCCACGCAGAAGGTGCTGAAGACCGCGGGCCTGACCCCGGACGACATCGACCTGTGGGAGCTCAACGAGGCGTTCGCGTCCGTCGTGCTCAAGTGGCAGAAGGACCTGCACCTGCCGGACGAGAAGGTGAACGTCAACGGCGGCGCGATCGCCATGGGCCACCCGCTCGGCGCCACCGGCGCGATGCTGGTCGGCACCGTGGTCGACGAGCTGGAACGCCGCCAGGCGCGCCGCGCCCTGGTGACCCTGTGCATCGGCGGCGGCATGGGCGTCGCGACCATCATCGAGCGGGTGTGAGGGACCACTGTGTCTGATCAAAAGCTGGCTGAAAGCAAGACCATCCGCTGGGAGAAGGACGCGGACGGCATCGTCACGCTGACGCTGGACGACCCCAACCAGTCGGCCAACACCATGAACTCCGCGTTCCGCGAGTCGCTCGGCGTAACTGTCGACCGGCTCGAGGCGGAGAAGGACGACATCACCGGTGTCGTGATCACGTCGGCCAAGAAGACGTTCTTCGCCGGTGGCGACCTGCGTGACCTGATCCAGGCCAAGCCGGAGCAGGCCGAGGCATTCACCGCGTCCAGCACGCTGATGAAGAGCCAGATGCGCCGCATCGAGCAGCTGGGCAAGCCGGTCGTCGCGGCGATCAACGGCGCCGCTTTGGGCGGTGGCCTCGAAATCGCGCTGGCGACGCACCACCGCATCGCGGCCGACGCGAAGGGCAGCCAGATCGGCCTGCCCGAGGTCACGCTGGGCCTGCTGCCCGGCGGTGGCGGCGTCGTGCGCACGGTGCGGCTGCTCGGCATCCAGAGCGCGCTGCTGAACGTGCTGCTGCAGGGCACGCGCCACAAGCCGCGCAAGGCGCTGGAGCTGGGTCTGGTCCACGAGGTCGTGGACACCGTCGAGGAGCTGGTGCCCGCCGCCAAGGCGTGGATCAAGGCCAACCCCGAAGGCGGCGTGCAGCCGTGGGACGTCAAGGGTTACAAGATCCCGGGCGGCACCCCGTCGAACCCGAGCTTCGCGGCGAACCTGCCCGCGTTCCCGGCGAACCTGCGCAAGCAGCTCAAGGGCGCGCCGATGCCCGCGCCGCGCGCGATCCTGGCCGCGGCCATCGAGGGCGCGCAGGTCGACTTCGACACCGCGATCAAGGTCGAGACGCGTTACTTCGTAAGCCTGGCCACCGGGCAGGTCTCGAAGAACATGACGAAGGCGTTCTTCTTCGACCTGCAGTCGATCAACTCGGGTGGCTCGCGTCCGGACGGTTTCGAGAAGTACACCGCTCGCAAGGTGGGTGTCCTCGGCGCCGGAATGATGGGCGCTGCGATCGCTTATGTGTCAGCGAAAGCCGGCATCGACGTCGTGCTCAAGGACGTCTCGCAGGAAGCCGCCGACAAGGGCAAGGGCTACGCGGTCAAGCTCGAGGAGAAGGCACTCTCTCGGGGCAAGACCACGCAGGAGAAGTCCGACGAGCTGCTCGGCCGCATCAAGGCGACCGGCGACGCGGCCGATTTCGAGGGCGTCGACTTCGTGATCGAGGCCGTGTTCGAGAGCGTCGAGCTCAAGCACAAGGTGTTCGGCGAGATCGAGAGCATCGTCAACTCCGACGCCGTGCTGGGTTCCAACACCTCGACCCTGCCGATCACCACCCTCGCCGAGGGCGTGAAGCGGACCGAGGACTTCATCGGGATCCACTTCTTCTCGCCGGTGGACAAGATGCCGCTGGTCGAGATCATCTGCGGTGAGAAGACCTCGCCCGCGACGCTCGCGAAGGTCTTCGACTACACCCTGCAGATCAAGAAGACCCCGATCGTCGTCAACGACAGCCGCGGCTTCTTCACCTCGCGCGTGATCGGCACGTTCATCAACGAGGCCGTCGCCGCGCTGGGCGAGGGTGTCGAGCCGGCGTCGATCGAGCAGGCGGGTGCGCAGGCCGGCTACCCGGCGCCGCCGCTGCAGCTGATGGACGAGCTCACGCTCACGCTGCCGCGCAAGATCCGCGTCGAGACGAAGGCCGCGGTCGAGGCCGCCGGCGGTACCTGGACGCCGCACGCGTCCGAAGCCGTGATCGACCGCATGCTCGACGAGTACGACCGCAAGGGCCGCTCCACCGGCGCCGGCTTCTACGAGTACGACGAGAACGGCAAGCGCACCGGCCTCTGGCCCGGCCTGCGCGACGCCTTCAAGTCCGGCACCGGCGACGTCCCCTTCGAGGACCTCAAGGAGCGCATGCTCTTCGCCGAGGCGCTCGAAACGGTGAAGTGCTTCGACGAGGGCGTGCTGACCACGGTGGCCGACGCCAACATCGGCTCGATCTTCGGCATCGGCTTCCCCGCGTGGACCGGTGGCGTGATCCAGTACATCAACCAGTACGCCGGTGGGTTGCAGGGCTTCGTCGACCGGTCCCGCGAGCTGGCTGCGCGGTACGGCGACCACTTCCTGCCGCCGGAGTCGCTGGTGGCGAAGGCCGCCAAGGGTGAGATCTACGAATAGGCTCTAAGCGCTGATCGAGAGGGGCTCTTTTCCGGATCCGTCCGGGGAAGAGCCTCTTTCGTTGTCGGCTACGGAGTCGTTGTCGGGCACCAGGTCCAGCCGGATGGTGTAGCCGAGGAAACGGGCGTACATCAGGAACTCGCACAGCGCCAAGTCGTGCGCGGTCGGGCTGTACTCCAAGGTCCAGATGTGGATGGGGCTGGTGCCGAGGGCCTCGGCGAGGTCGGTGCGCGAGCGGCCGGCGGCCATGCGGGCGCGGCGGAGTTTCTCTTGCAGGCGCCGGGGTTCGGCCATCGCGTCGGCATCGGGGTCCGGGGTCGTGAAGTCGGTGTGCGGCATGCGTTCGCGCCAGGGCAGGGGACGTTCGGCGGGGTCGTCCTCGATGACGAGCAGGCGGATGGCGCAGCCGAGTTCATGGGCGTACTCGGCGAACCGCTGGGCGCTCTTCGAGTGCGGGGCGCGGAACCACCATCGCGCGGCGGTGACGCGGCTGGGGAGGCCGGTCATCTCTTGGATGTTCGAGAGTGTCCAGCCGCGGGAGTAGCGGACTTCCTCGAGCCGCGCCCGTGCGACCTCGATCTGTTCCGTCAACGAATCCATGACCACCGCCCAGTGACTTGTCCTGACGAGTTGCCATACGGTGACACACCGTGGGGCAACTGGTCAAGACAAGTTGATGAGTGGCAGGATGTGCGCATGGTGGATCGCAGAAGCGGCATACCTGCGTTTCGGCAGGTTGCGGGGGATCTTCGCGACAAGATCGCGGCAGGTGAATACGCGCCGGGTGAGCAGTTGCCCAGCGAGCGCGAGTTGGTCGACACCTACGGTGTGTCGCGGCCGACCGTTCGGGAAGCGGTGAACATGCTGCGCTCGGAAGGTCTGGTGACCTCGGAGCATGGGCGCGGAGTGTTCGTCCGCCCGCCGGCGTTGGTGCAGGAGCGAGTCGCGACCACTCGGCTTTCCCGTGCTGCCCGGGAAGGCGATCGTGCGGCGTTTCGAGCTGATGCCACGGCTCGCGGTCTCACTCCTTCCGCGTCGGTCGAGGTCAGGTTCGAGCGCGCGGATTCTCGGGTCGCGGCGAGGCTTGCGATCTCCGAGGGTGCCGAAGTGACTGTGCGGGACCGCGTGATGCGCGCGGATGATCTGGTGGTCCAGCTTGCGGTGTCAAGGCTGCCTCGCGGGCTCACCCGTGGCACCGTGATCGAGAAACCCGACACCGGGCCCGGCGGGACGTATGCGCGTTTGGAGGAAGCCGGACATCTCCTCCGCTCGTTCACCGAGCAGGTCGGAGCGCGCATGCCTTCGCCGGGCGAAACCTCGTTGTTGCAGCTCGCCGACGGTGTTCCCGTCATCACCGTCACCCGGGTGGCCTACGGAACCGACGGGACACCACTCGAAATGAACGACATGGTTCTCGCCGCCGATCGGTACGAGCTGTCGTACGAGTGGCCCGCCGACTGAGGATTCGCTCGGTTGGCGGCAGAAATGCCGGGAGTCCTGTCGGTGGTGGATGCGAAAATGGTTCATGACCACGACGACGCCCATCGAGGAGCGCGACCCGCTGGCGTTCGCGGGGTCCGACAAGCTGGTGAAGCTCGTCGGCGCGCTGTACCAACGGCCGCGGATGGGGGATCTGCCGCGGTCGTTGCACTCGGCCAACGTCGAGTGGGAGCCCGGCTACCAGCAGGAACGTGCGGGCCGCAAGGGTTTGCCGATGGTCTGCCTGGTGGGTCCGGCCGAGGGTGTGCTCGAAGAGTTCAAGCGGCGGCTGGGCACGGCGCGGCCCAGCGGCGGCGTGCGGTACGCGTACCTCCCGCTTGACCAGCGTAAAGACACCGAAGGCCCCGCGACCGCGGCGAGCGTCCACGCGATCCGCGACATCCTGTGGGAAGCGCGCACCGAGTTGCTGCGCAGCCCGCGTTCGCGGGGTTCCGGCCTGAGGTTCGGGCTGTTCACGCTCGTCGTGCAGCTGATGGCCGAGAAGCTGCCCGCGTCGGATCCGCCGGAGCGGACGTTGCTGCGCAAGCTGCAGGACAACGGCTTGCTGGTGCGGTTCCGCTCGGCGATCGAGAACGTCGGCAAGGAGCTGGTGCCCTCCAACGACGCGTGGAAGTACCCGTTGCTGGTGCTGCGGTTGCTGACGATGGCGACGTTCCGGCTCGCCGTCACCGGCCGCGTGCCGCTGCTTTCCGGGCGGTACCGCTGGTTCCTGCGCCAGCCGCACCTCGCGCCGGAGATGTCGGGTAGCTTCGTGCGCTTCGCGGTGCGCCTCACCGACGGCGAGTGGCAGCAGGAGTCGCCGGAGTTCGTCGCGCGGCTGCTGGTCAACGCGTTCCTCGAGGACCTGCGCCGCGGCTACCGGCGGCCGTTCTTCCGGCGCCGGCGGATGACGTACCCGGTACTGCTGCTCGACCACGTCACCACCACCAACGGCGGCTACCGGCTGCTGGAGCTCATCAACGACGTGCGCAACCAGACGGGCCTCTTCGACCCGTTGCTGGTCGTCAGCACGAGCGACGCTCCTCCGCCGGAGGACCGGCCGAACCCGGACCGTCCACGGTGGACCGCGGCGGACGCGGGCGACGCGTACCGCTCGTGGCAGCACGAGCTGCTGCGCGACCGCCGCGCCCGCGACGCCGCCGCGTGGTACCTGCCGATCGGCCTCGACCCCGGCACGCCCGAGCAGCGGAGCCGGGCGCGCAAGCACTTGCAGTCGCTGGGGGACACGTATGTGCTGCGCCGTAGGCAGTCGAGTCCGCCTTGGTGGGCGACGCGGTGGATGCGGCTGGGGGTGCCGCTGGTGATCGTCGCGCTGGTCGCGAGTTTCGTCGCCGTGCGGTACGAGGATTTCCGGACCAGCCACTGCGGCACGTCGAGCGAGTGGCTCACGTGGACGGGCACCGAGTGCGTGGGGATCTCCGACGGCTCGTTCTCGGTGTACCAGCCCGCCGACGACACCATCCGCCAGGTGCTTTCCGTGATCACGGACCAGAACCGGCGCGCGGCCGAGCTGCACGGCGCGCACCCGGAACGGCCGTACATCACGCTCGTCGACCTCGAAGCGCTGACCTCGTCCAACGGCACGCCCGAAGGTCTCACGGCGGAACGCGAGTCGCTGGAAGGCGTCGCGGTCGCGCAGCTTCGGCAGCTCACCGCGACGGCGACGGCCGACCCGATCGTGCGCGTGCTCGTGGCGAACGGCGGGCTCGGAATGCGGCAGGGCGTGGCCGTCGCGCGGCAGCTGAGCCGGATGGCCGAGCAGGACCGCAGCATCGTCGGCGTCGTGGGGCTGGACATGAGCAGCCTGCCGACGCAGCAGACCATCCGCGCCCTCGGCGACGCCGGGCTGCCAGTGGTGGCTTCGACGCTGTCGGCCGACGGGCTCGCCGACCAGAACCCGGTGTACTTCCAGGTGGCGCCACAGAACCGTCGCGAGGCGGCGGTGGCCGCTGCCTTCGCTGCCACCCGTCCGGGCCCGCGGGTGTTGCGCGTGTACTACTCGGACGACGATTCCGACACCTACAGCACCAATCTGCGCGACGATGTCATGAAGTCCTTCGCGGACAAGGGGTTTTCGGTCGAGGCCCGGGCTTTCTCCCCGGACGGCGGGCAGCAGGCGCCTTCTTCGCATGACCGCTACCGTGAACGCCTCGTCGGCAACGCTGCCGCGGCCGGCCGGGACACGTGCTCCTACAACGGTTTCGTCCTCTTCGCCGGCCGCGGCGTCCCGGACTTCGGCGACTTCGCCACCGGCGCCGCCCAGTGCGGCAGCACCGCCACGATCCTCGGCGACGACGACGTGTCCCGATACGTCGCCGACCAGGTGGCGCGCGAGCAGAACCGCGCGCTGCCGTACTACTACCTGTCCTTCGCCAGCGAACCGGCCACCGACCCGCAAGGCCTGGCGCGCGACTTCTACACCACGCTGGACCGCACGCTGTTCCCGTTCGAGCAAACAGAACGCGGCCGCTCGTTCGACGGCCACGCCGCCCTGTCCTACGACGCCGCGCTGGTGATGATCACGGCAACGGCCTATTTGCGCGAGACGTCCGCAGACATCCCTGTGACGCCGGGCGCGGTGTGGCGCGAGATCACCGCCATCCACACCTCCCGCCCGGACGATCACCAGACCAACAAGTACATCGAAGGCGTGACCGGCACCATCGACTACGGCGGCGACATCGGCCGGCACGTCCCGGAAGCCAAGCCCGTCTCGGTCCTGCGGGTCGAGGGTGGCGAGGTGGTGCGGGGGTTGCAGGGCTTCTGCGGAATGGCGGCGGGGCGGACGTCGGACGCGTGGTGTCCGGCGGATTCGTGAGCGCTACTCGGAAGGCCAGTGACGAACGTAGGCTTCGGGCAACGTGGTGTCGCCTCGGAGCTCGACGTTGTGAATGTTCAGGCGGGGCAAGGTGAGCCCGTGTTCGTCGATGGCGAGGTCAACGGTGTCGAGGACGCAGTCGATCAGCCAGATCATCCGCTCGTGAGCCTTGTACGGGGTGATCGCCCACCGACACCGGGTGAATCGCACGTCTTCGAAGACGAGCCGCGGCCTGCGTTCTTTTTCGGACCACGGATCCTCGATCGAGTCGAAGTCGAGGCGGGCGTCGGTGAACTCGATCTTCTCGAAGCGGACGTCGCCTGGGCGCAGCGCCATCCCGGAGAAGTCCACCAGTTCACCCAGGAACCGGCAGCGGTAGAAGTCGACGGGGCGTCGGCCGACGCGCCAGCCGGAACAGTCCAGCTCCCGGCCCGTGAACTCAGCGCCGACGAACTCGGCGCCTCCGTGGAACTGCGCGAACTCGAACGTCGATCGGTCGGATTCGAACGAGGCGCCGTGGCAGCTGAGCTTGCCGGTGAAGCTGGTTCGTTTGAACGTGGTGAGCTCGCCCGCGAACTCCGCCCGGTCGAACACCGCTGAGCCGCCGAACTCCAGATTCGAGAAGTCGGCGTTGTCGAACCTGACCTCGGTGAAGTCGAAGGTGAGCTCGTCTCGCCGCCAGGTACCGCGGAAGCTCAGCCGTTCTCGGAATGTCCGGAGGATTGCTTGCTGTACCTCGGCTTCGTCGGCTGAGATCTCGTCCGGTGCCAGGCGCAGGTACCCGCACAGGACGTCCACGCACACCTGACGCTTGTCGATCCAGTCGTCGGCCAGGCCGGCGAGAGAGTAGACGGCGGTCAGGCGCACCGCGGGGCTTTCGTGGGCCAATTGCTCGGCGGCTTTGCCGAGGCGTTCGTTGAACCTCTGGACGGTCTCCCGTTCGTCCTTCTCGACGGCGAGCTGGTGCTCGTCCTCGGCCACCCGCTGCTTGCGGTAGTTGACCGCGAGCAGCACCACGCCGCCGAACCCCGCGACCACGGACAGGGCGATCTTCGTGAGGTCGAGGAACTGGTCGACGCCGAACGCGGCCGTGCTCGGCAACCGCGGCCAGCCGAGAAACCAGAGAAGACCACCGAAAGTCACCGCGGCGACCGCGAGCCCGATGATCAACCACACGATCACGGACAGCGCGATCCTGCCACGTCGTCGGCTCAGGGACGGCACGAGGAGCTCGGCGAAATCCACCAGCGCGGTCCGTACCGAACGGCGGCGCGCGAGGACCGCCACACCCAAGAGAACAAGAACGGCGATGAGGGTGTAGCGAAGCCAATCGGACACGATGGACGAGATTAGCCGTTATCGAACAGGCGGATGCGCGGGCTCACCTCACCGGGCGGTACCGGAGGTCCATGGCCAGCGCCGGATCGCCGTCGTGGATGCGGGCCCAGCGGACGGGCGCCGTGCCCGGGCTGTCGAACAGGCGCACGCCCTCGCCGAGCATGACGGGCGCCAGGTGCACGCGGAACTCGTCGATCAGGCCGAGCTCCAGGCATTGGCGCGCGATGTCCTGGCTGTGGATCTCCAGGTCCTTGCCCTTCGCGGCGGCCAACCCGATCTCCACGGCCTCGGCGAGGTCGCAGTCGAGGAAGGTGATGCCGGCATCGGGGACCGCGTCCTCGGGGTGGTGGGTCAGTACGAACACCGGGCCGGTCCACTCGCCGCCGTAGGGCTGCTTGCTCGCTTTGCCGGGGAAGCGTTGTGCGAGGGCGTCGTAGCCGCGGCGGCCGCCCAGGACGGCGCCGAGGGTGGCGATGGCTTCGTGGTGGGTGGCGGGGCTGACTTTGATGCCGGACATCCAGTCCATCGAGTGGCCGGGGCCGGCGGCGAAGCCGTCGAGCGACATCATGAGGTGCCAGCGCACGTTGCCCATGGGGGCCTCCGTTCGTTTTCGGTGTGCCCGTATTGACCGGCGGGCACCCGAAAACTCATCGGCCGAGCATCCACCTCACGAAGTCGAAGAACTCCTTGGCGTAGAGGTGCGGCTCGTCGGCGGCCGCGGCGACCTCGTCGACCCAGCGGTACACGTCGGCGTAGCGCGGGAGCCGGTCGGCTTCGTAGGCCTGCAATGCCGATGGCACGTCCGCCTGCGTCAGGTGGTCGGCGAGCACCAGGGCGTCCTCGATGCCCAGGGACGCGCCCGACGTGATGTGCGGGGAGACGGCGTGCGCCGAGTCACCGGCGAGGGCGACGTGGGCGGAGACCCAGCGCGACTGCAGCGGCAGCGCCATCACGCGGTTGCTGACCACGCGGTCCTCCGGTGTCGCCTCGATGGCTTCGCGCAACGGGAACGGCAGCCGCCGTCGTAGAGGTGGTCGACGCGGGCGAGAGCTTCCTCCTTCGCGGAACGCGTGGTGGGCGGCGCGCCCAGCTGCGCGAGGACCCAGAACGCCGTGCCGCCGCCGCTGCGGACCACGCCGCCGCGGGTGCGTTCGCGGCCGACGACGAAGCGTTCCACGGTGATTTCGGGGATCGCGCTCTCCGCGACGATCCCGCGCCACGCCAGGTGGCCCGGGTACTCCTGAGCGGCCGAACCGGGGGAGAGCTGCTCGCGGACGCGCGAGTACACGCCGTCGGCGCCGACGAGGAGGTCGGCTTCCTCGGTGGAACCGTCGGCGAACTCCACGGTCACGCCACCGTCGTGGTCGCGGTAGCCGGTGACGCGGGCGCCGGTGCGCAGCTCGTCGGTGGTCAGCGCGGCGGCGAGCAGCTCGTTGAGGCGCTGGCGGGTGACCATGAGGTAGTCGACGTCGGCGAGGTCGCCGTAGTACTCGTCCATGACCTGCCCGGCCGGGTCCTGGTAGCGGATCGCGCTCGGCACGCCGGCCGCGCGGATCTCGCCGCCCACGCCGAGCCGGTCGAACACCGCGAGCGCGTTGGCCCACAACCCCAGCGCGGCGCCAACGCCGCGGATCTCGGATTCCTGTTCGCACACCAAGGTTTCGAACCCCGCCCGCCGGAGTGCGAGCCCCGTCGTCAGCCCGACAACGCCGCCCCCGGCCACCACCGCTCGTTTTCGCACGCGCCACATCTTCCTCGCGGAAAGGGCGCCGTGACAACCCGGAAGAGGTGTCACAAGATCAGCGGTCCAGACCTCGTCCGATAAAGGTCAGGTTCTGTTTCCTGGCAACGGATTCCGTGTCTTTCCGTGTAGTTGTTCACGGTTGTAACACTGCACGGAAATTCGTCGACAAGGCGGCGCACGGTCTTTTTTCGAGGAGGCACAAGGTGTTGCGTAAACTGGGTTTGGTCCTGGCCGCCGGACTGCTGGTCGCCGGCTGCGGTGCGGCACCCGCCCCGACCGGAACCGGCGGCGTAGTCCCGCCGGTCACCACGGCATTGCTGCCGACCACGTCCGCGTCGCCGGTAACAACTTCCGAGACGCCAACGTCCGCTTCCGTGCCGACTTCCGTGGCGCCGGAAACCACCACGTCCCAGGTGGCGGCTCCGAAAACCACAGCGAAAGCCAAGACCACTCCGAAAACCACGGCCGCTCCGCCGAAAACCAATTCGGCCGCCTGCAGCGCGGACTACTACCGCAACTCCTCAGGTGTCTGCGTACACCGCCCGTCCTCCAACCCCGCCGGTGCAACCGCAAAGTGCAAGGACGGCAGCTACAGCTACAGCCAGCACCGCTCCGGCACCTGCTCCGGCCACGGCGGCGTGCTCACCTGGATCAACCGCCCCGCGAGCTGATTTCCACAGCGGTGGGTGCCCGCCCGGCTCCTGACCGGGCGGGCCGGCGTCAATGGTGGTGCGTGACCGTGGTGTGGTGGCTGGTCGAGTGGGTGGTCGACGAATGCGTCGATCCGCTGCTGTGGCCGCGGATCGCGACGAAGTAGACGATCGCGGCCACGACGATCAGCGCGATGAGAGCCGCGATGGCGATCTTCGCCTTGCTGTAGGGCCGTTCGCCCTGGACTTCGCCGGTGCGGCCGTTGACGAGGATCCGCCAGTTCTTGCCGGCGTAGACGTAGGTGGCGACCCAGACCGGGAGCAGCATCAGCTTGAAGGTGACGTCGCGGTGCTGCGTGTTCATCGACTGCACGCGCTGCTCGTCGCCACCGATGTCGTGGCGGCAGTCGTCCTCGATGACCGGCGTCATACGACGCTTTGCTTCCTCGAAGCCGGATTCGGCCTCGATGTCGTAGCGCAGCGCGAAATGCCCGGCGAGGAACTGCGGCTGATACGGCTCGGCCTGCTCCAACGGCCACGGCGCGAGCTTGTCGAGTTCGTTCGAGGGCAGCTGGGTACTGCCCGGCACGAGCACGTCGTCGAAGAACCGGGCAACCTGGCCGCCCGCCGGGTACCAGCGCGTGTGCCGCACCCGGCGGGTCTTCTGCTGCCCGTTGTCGTAGTAGGTCTCGGTGACCCAGTAGTGCTCACCGCGCTGCCCGGAGTAGACGGTGTCCGTCTGCGAATCGTAGGTCCAGTGCGGGATGTAGGTGCCCTTGGTGGACTCGGCCGTGCCGACCTTCTTCAGCGCGTTCGGCGCGAACCAACGCGAGTTCGTCCACTTCTTCAGGTGCGTGCTCACCGCGCCCTTGTCGAACTGGAACGGCAGCACGCCTTCGGGCACGAGCTGCCCGGACGCGTGCGCGTCGATCACCAAGGGGGCACCGCAGAACTGGCACAGACTGGCCGTTTCGTTCGTCTCGGTGGTGGCGCCGCAGCGCTGGCACTTGAAGACGTACTGGCCGATCGTGGCGATCGGTTTGCGGGCCAGGTTGGTCAGGTCGGCGAACGCGATCTCTCGGATCTGCCGGTCGCCCGCCGTGATCTCCTGGCGGTACCCGCAATACGGGCACTGCATCGAGGTCGACCCCGGCGCGAACTCCAGGCGGGCTCCGCAGCCGCCGCACGGGTAGGTGGTCGCGGCCGTGTTCGCCGGCGCGAACGCGGGTGGCGGACCGTACTGCGGGGGACCGCCGGGCGCGGGTGCGCCCGGAAAAGTGCCACCCGGCATGGGTCCACCGGGCATGGGTCCGCCCGGCAAGGTGCCACCGGGCATGGGTGCCCCCGGCATCGGGCCGCTCGGCATCGGGCCACCAGACGTGGGTCCGCCGGGCATGGCACCGCCCGGCATCGGGCCCGGGCTACCGGGCATGGGTCCGCTCGGCGTCGGGCCGTGGTGCGGGTAGTTCGGGTTGGTCATGGCGGCTCCCCTCCGCTGGACGAATCAGGACGGCTCAGGACTGCGGCGGCAGCGGCGGCGGGGTCGCGCCGAACAGCGGCGAGACCTCCGGCACCTGCGCGGCCGGTGTCCATTGCGGCATCCCGGACTTCCACACGAGGGTCTCCCGGGTCAGCGTGCCCGCGGAGATCTGCGGCCCGAGCTGGGCCCGGTCGAACGGGCCGAGCTGCTGACCGTTCGCCCCGAGGAACCACTGCTCGGACTGCGGCAGCGGCGGCGGCATCTGCGGCGTCGGCGCGGACGGCGGCTGCTGCTGATACTGCTGCGGCTGCTGCTGGTACTGGGGCTGCTGCTGGTACTGCTGCGGCGCGCCCTGCGGCCCCGCGGCCCGCTGGCCGAGCGCCATGCCGAGACCGATGCCCAGGCCCTCACCCGCGCCGCCCTGGTTGTTCGCGGCCGCTTCGATCGCGTTGGCGGACTGGAACTTCGTGTACTGGTCGAGATCACCGACCACGCCCATCTGGGTCCGCTTGTCCATCGCGGCCTCGACCTCGGGCGGGACCGAGATGTTCTCGATGATGAACTTCGAGATCTCGATGCCGTTGGCGTGCAGTTCGAGGTTGAGCGCGTTGGCGATCGCGCCGCCGATCCGGTCCTGCTGGGTGACTAGGTCGAGCATCGGCACCTTGGCCGCGGCGATGGCGGGGCCAAGCTTGCCGATGATCATCTGCCGGAGGTACTCGGAGACCTCCTCGGTGCGGAACTGCGGGTCGGTGCCCGCGAGCTCCTTGAGCAGCGCGACGGGCTCGATCACGCGCACCGCGTACCCGCCGAACGCGCGGAGCCGGACCATGCCGAACTCAGGGTCGCGCAGGATGATCGGGTTCTGCGTGCCCCACTTGAGGTCGGTGAACTGCCGGGTGTTGACGAAGTAGACCTCGGCCTTGAACGGCGAGTTGAATCCGTACTTCCAGCCCTTGAGGGTGGACATGATCGGCATGTTCTGCGTCTGCAGCGTGTGCATGCCCGGCGCGTAGGCGTCGGCGACCTGGCCCTCGTTGACGAAGACCGCGGCCTGCGATTCGCGGACGGTGAGCTTGGCGCCCATCTTGATCTCGTTCTCGTAGCGCGGGAAGCGCCACACGATCGTGTCACGACTGTCGTCGGTCCACTCGATGATGTCGATGAACTCGCCGCGGATCTTGTCGAAAATCCCCACGTACTGGCCCCTGTCGCCTCCGTCGTTCCGGGCGCTCCCCCGGCCCGTCGACACAGTACCGCGCGTCTCCGTCCGAAATCGGACGGGCGCCGCCGCGCCCGCGCCCGATTTGACTGCTCCATTCAGCCCAGTCCGCTAAGTCGGATCAATCACTTACCTCCCGCCCAGACCGGTCTAAGCGGTAGCGTCCCTTCCGGTACTGCGTACGACTAAACCGGGGGCACAACGTGGCTCAGACAAGCGGACGAGCGATCGTCCCTGTGCTCGCTTCGTGCGGCCTGGTCGCTTCCTTCATGCAGACCTTGGTGGTGCCGCTGATCCCGGCGTTTCCGAAGCTGCTCAACGCATCCGCGACCGACGCGTCGTGGGTCGTCACGGTGACGTTGCTGGCGGGCGCGATCATCACGCCCGTCGCGGGACGGCTCGGCGACCTGTATGGGTCGGCGCGGCGGCCGGTACTGTTCACGAACCTGGCGTCGATCCTCGTCGGGTTTTCCATGTACGCCATGGCGTTGTCGTTCCCGCAGCTGCTGCAGGCACCGTCGGCCACCGGCTACGGCCTCGGCCGGACCATGGTCCAGGCCGGCCTCTGCCTCGCGCCCAACGGCCTGGTCATGATGGCGCTCTCACCCGTCTCCGCGCGCCTGACCAACCGCCACGGCGCGCGCGTCACCCTCATGACCGGATCCGTCGTGATCGCCCTCGGTTACGTCTTCGCGATCCTGCTGATGGACAACGTCGTAGAGCTCATCACCGCGTCCGTGATCATCGGCGCGGGCGTCGGCATCGCCTACGCTGCCATGCCCGCGCTCATCATGGGTTCGGTGCCGGTGACGGAAACGGCTTCCGCCAACGGCCTCAACGCCCTCATGCGTTCGGTCGGCACCTCGACGTCGAGCGCCGTGATGGCCACGCTGCTCGCCAACCTGACCATCACCGTCGGCGCGCTGACGGTCCCTTCGCTCGCGGGCTTCCGCACGACGTTCGCGGCGGCGGCCGTCGCCGCGGTGATCGGGCTGGGCCTCACGGCCCTGGTGCCCCGGGTCCGCGCGAAGACGGCCGCACCGGAACCCGCTGCGGTCTAAGAGCTGTCCTGTAAGTCATCGGAGCCAGAGCACGATGGCGGCGATGGTGAGTTCGGCCTGGTAGTAGGCGGCGCGTTTGGCGTAGCGGGTGGCCAGGTCGTGGAACGGTTTGAGCCGGTTGAAGCAGCGTTCGACCACGTTGCGCTGTCTGTAGACCGCAGCGTCGAACGCGGGTGGTCGGCCGCCGCGGGAGCCCTTGGCTGCTCGGCGGGCGATCTGGTCATCCCGTTCAGGGCTGACGAAGGTGATCCGCCGGTTCCGCATCGCCTCCCGGGTAGAGGGGTGCGAATACGCCTTGTCCGCGATCACTGTCTCAGGCCGGCACCGCGGGCGTCCCGGCCCGTGCTGGGCGACGCTGATGCCATCCAGCAGCGGAACCAGCTGGGGGTTGTCCCCGGCCTGGCCCGGGGTGAGCAGGAACCGCATGGGCAGGCCCCGCCCGTCCACGGCGAGGTGGATTGTGGTGCTCAGCCCGCCGCGGGACCGCCCGAGTCCTTCTCCGTCGACGGCGAGGGCTTCGACTTGGTCGCTGCATCCCCTTTTTCCGGGCGCCAGCCGAGTGCTGGTGTGCTCGGACCACGCTGGAGTCGACCGAGATGATCCACTCGAGGTCGCCGACGGCGTCGTCTTTGACGATCACCCGGTCGAGGATCTTGTCCCAGGTGCCGTCTGTGGATCACAGCCGCAGCCGTTCGTGCGCGGTTTTCCAGGGCCCGTAGCGGTCGGGCAGGTCACGCCACGGAGCGCCGGTGCGCAGCTTCCACAGGATCGCGTTGATCACCTGACGGTGATCCCGCCACCGCCGTCCACCGCCTTGCACCGGCGGCAACAGCGGCTCGATCACCGCCCACGCTTTATCCGTCAACTCACCGCGACCGACCACGTCCCCAATCCAACCGGACCGCAGCTAGATCACTTACGGACACGCCCTGGCCAAACTAGAGCAGCGGCGGCACCGAAGCGTCGATCAGGTGCGGCCCCGGCTCCGCCAGTGCCCGGCTGAACTGCTCGGCCAGCTCCTCCGCCGTGGTCGCGCGCGTGGCGGGCACGCCCATGCCCTCGGCCATCTTCGCGAAGTCCATGTCGGGCCGGCTGAGGTCGAGCAGTTCCTTGGCCTTCGGCCCGTCCGACGCCGCGCCCACGCGCTGCAGCTCCATACGCAGGATCGCGTAGGCGTGGTTGTTGAGGATGACCGTGGTGACGTCGAGGTTCTCGCGCGCCTGAGTCCACAGCGCGGAGATCGTGTACATCGCGCTGCCGTCGGACTGGAGGTTGATCACCGGACGCGATGGCGCGGCGATCGCGGCGCCCGTGGCCACCGGCATTCCGTAGCCGATCGCGCCGCCGGTCAGCGTCAGCACGTCGTGGCGCGGGGCGCCCGCCGTGGCCGCGGGCAGCAGCAGGCCGGACGTGTTGGCCTCGTCGGCGATGATGGCCTGCTCCGGCAGCAGCGCGCCGATCACCTCGACCCAGTTCTGCGCCGTCAGCGGACCGCTCGGCAACGCCGGACGCGAAGCCTCCTGCAGCACCGGCTCGACGTCGGCGGCGACGATCGCGGCGACGTCGCTCAGCGCGGTGGCCACGTCCTGCCCGACCTCCGCCAGCACGTGGACCTTCGCGCCCTCGGGCACGAGCACGCTCGGCTTGCCGGGGTAGGCGAAGAACGACACCGGCGCCCGCGTGCCGGCCACGATCAGGTGCTTCACGCCGTCGAGCTGGTACATCGCCTGCTCCGCCAAGTACCCGAGCCGCTCGACGTTCGGCAGGCCCGCACCGCGTTCCAACCGGGTCGGGAAAGTCTCGATCAGCGCCTTCGCGCCTGTCGCGGCGGCGATGCGGCTGGTGGCCAGCAGTCCGGCCTCGCGGCAGGCGGGACCACCGATGAGCAGCGCCACCGATTCACCGCTCCGCAGCACCTCGGCGATGTTCTTCACCGTCGTCGCGTCCACGGCCTGCGGCGCGCGCGGCGGGATCGGCGCGCACGTCTCGCCGCCTTCGCCCCACGACGCGTCGGCGGGCAGGATCAGCGTGGCCACCCGGCCCGGCGCGTCCTGCGAAGCCGCGACGGCCGCCGCTGCGTCGGCACCGACGTCCTTCGTGTGCGAAGAGCGGCGTACCCAGCCTTCGAGCGAACCCGCGAGCGCGTCGATGTCCGATTCGAGCGGCGCGTCGTACTGCTTGTGGTAGGTCGCGTGATCGCCGACGACGTTGACCACCGGCGTGTGCGCGCGGCGCGCGTTGTGCAGGTTCGCGAGCCCGTTGCCGAGTCCCGGGCCGAGGTGCAGCAGGGTCGCGGCGGGCTTCTCGGCGATGCGCGCGTAGCCGTCGGCCGCGCCGGTCACCACGCCCTCGAACAGCCCGAGCACCCCGCGCATCTCCGGCACGGAGTCGAGCGCGGCGACGAAGTGCATCTCCGACGTGCCGGGGTTCGAGAAGCAGACCTCCACCCCGGCGTCGACGAGGGTGCGGATCAGGGACTGGGCGCCGTTCATGCTGCTCACTTTCTGGGTCAGGCTCAAGAGAAGAGGACACCGGGGTTGAGGATCCCGGCCGGGTCGAACCCCTGCTTGATCCGCCGCAGCAGCTCGAGCTTCGCCGGGTCTTCGAGTTCCTTGTGGTACTTGGTTTTCGTGCGGCCGAGGCCGTGCTCGCCGGAGATCGCACCGCCGAGGTCCATGGCGCAGGTGAAGATGTCGGTGAGCAGTTTCGTGCGCGTTTGCGGGTCCTTGCAGAAGATCGCAAGGTGGACGTTGCCGTCGCCGGCGTGCCCGCAGCCGATCGCGCCGGCACCAGCGGCCAGCGCCAGCTCGCGCGCCTTGGTGAGGAACGGCGACATCGACGAGCGCGGCACGACCACGTCGATCACGTCGTCGGCGCCCGCGGATTTGGCCGACCAGAACGCCTTTTCCCGCGCTTCGATGAGCTTGCGCGCGGAGCCGCCTTCGAGCACGTACACGTCGATCGCGCCGAGTTCGCCCAGCAGCTCGCCGAGCGTCTCGACGTCCTCGCCCAGCCGGCCGGTGTCGCGGTTTTCCAGCGCCACCACCAGATACGCCTGCACCTTGTCGCGGATCGCGTCGGGGACACCGAGCTCGAGCTTCTCGTTGTAGACGATCGCGGCCATCGTGAGGTTGTCGATGTACTCGAGGATGTGCGGCGCGAGCCCGCTCGTCACGATCTTCGGCACGGCAGCCATCACCTGGTCGAAGTCGTCGAACGGCGCGAGCACGGTGGCGCCGTGGGGCAGCCGCGGGTGCAGCTTCACCGTGACCTCGGTGGCGAGCGCGAGCGTGCCCTCCGAGCCGACGATCAGCTGTGTGAGGTCGTAGCCGGTGGAGATCTTCGACGTGCGCCCGCCCGTGCGGATGATCTCGCCGGTGGGCAGCACGGCCTGCAGTCCCAGGACGTTGCTGCGGGTCACGCCGTACTTGATCGCGCGCATGCCGCCCGCGTTGGTGCCGACGTTGCCGCCGATGCTCGCGCTGAGCTCCCCGGGGTACACGGGGTAGGTCAGGTTCGCCTCGGCCGTGCGCTGGTCCAGCTCCGCGAGCGTGACGCCCGGCTGGACCACGGCGACGTGGTTCACGGTGTCGATTTCGAGGACGGCGTTCATCCGCTCGAACGACACGAGCAGGCCGCCTTCGACGGGTCGCGCGGCCGCCGAGAGCCCGGTGCCGGAGCCCCGCGCGGTCACGGGCAGCCCGGCTTCGGTCGCGGCCTTCAGCAGCTCCGCGACTTCCTCGGCGCTGTGTGGCTTCGCGACGTATGCGGGCTTCTGCTGCTGCACGCTCAACGCTTCGTCGTGGGCGTAGTCGTCGGAGATCGCGTCGCCGACCAGCAGGTTCTCCGCCCCGACGATGTCCGCCAGCCGTGCCGCGACGGTACCCATCAGCTGCCACTCCCTCACGCGCCGGTGCCTGGTTACCGAAGCGTAGTACGTCGCGCGGAGGGCTCGCTATGAAACTTCTTCACGTTCACGGGAGGCGTGTCGCGAGGGGACCGTTCGCGCCCCTGCGGCGACCGGTGGCCTCGGTGCCGCGTGCCCTCCACTGGGAAATGAAAAAACGACCATTTCGGCGACGCCCCGCGAGTCGCCGAAAAATGGCCGGAAGGAAAACTGTGCCACGCCGTTGCGCACGGCGTAGCGGGTGATTCGGCGCTGGTGTCTCGGAGAAAGGGTGACCGAGGGGACCGGCCCGCGCCAACAGGCCGGCCCCCGGTGAAACCTTGCCGCCAGATCAGACAAGCCAGCCGAGCACGTGCGCCAGGTGGGCGAGCAGACCCGTGATCAGGTCGTGGCCGTGGTGCGCGTGCTGGATGAACGTGTGCATTGAGGGGCTCCTTGTTCTGATTTGTGTTCAGTTGTGCTCTCGCGAGGAGCGAACGAAGATTTTCACCGCCCTGGCGTGGTGTCAAAAAGCCATTCGACGGCTGGGGTGGGCGTTACGAATCTTCCACCGTAAACGCGTAAGGCTTTCGTGTTCTTCGGCGGGGTGCCATTGTGGACGGACGGCCACCGTAGGTAGCCGCGAGCGCAGTTGATCACTCTGGGTAGCAGACTGCCGTTGCGACAACCGAGCGTCGTAGTTACCCGAACCGGTGATGGGGCTGCCACGAATGGTGAGTCTCGGAGGTTCACACGCCCGGGTGATGGAGGCGCGGTGTCAACGCCCGCGGCGGCCGCGTCAAAGCTTCGTCAACGGCCCGAGTTCCTTGTGCCTGACCGCTTTAGCGTCGCGGGCGAAGGAGGTGTGCCGTGCCCGGACCGCTGCACGTGACCGGCTACCGCAAGGCCGTCGAGGTGATCGACGTGCTCACCGAGGGTGAGACGGGCTTCACCGAACTGCGCAGGCGCACCCGACTGTCGCGTCGCTGGCTCGCCCGGGTGCTGCGGGTGCTCGCCGCGGAGGGGCTCGTCCGGGGGACTGGTTCATGGGACGAGCGCCCGGCGCCGGACACGCGGTTCGCGCTCACCGAAGAAGGCCGGTGCCTGGCCGACGAGCTGGCCGACCTCGACGTGTGGACGGCGCTGTACGAGAACTACGTCAACGGCGCCGGCTGAGCCGGGGGCGCTGGGGGACGACGAAGGCCTCCGCGCCCGTCCGGACACCGGACGCGGAGGCCTTCGCTGGGGGTCTTACTCGGCGCGGGCGTAGGTGAGCGTCTCGCCTTCGACGCCGCGCAGCCACAGGTCCTGCGCGGCCGCCGCCATATCGGCCAGGCCCTCTTCGATCGTGGCGAACACGTTGCCCGGCACCCAGCCGGCGTCGCCGTTGATCAGGAGGTTGTTACGCCCGTAGAAGATCGCGAGGTCCGTGGCGCCCTGGTCGCCGTGGGCCTCGCTGCCGTCGTCGTAGCCGTACGCGGGGTTGCCGATCTCCCACGCCTCGAACCCGAAGTACACGACGTCGCCCGGGATCGGCGTGATCGTCGGGTTTTCGCGGCCCGGCTTGGGGTTCGCGAAGGGCGGCACGAGCGTGTAGACCTCGTTGCGCGCGTACTTCGCGTGGTAGGCCGAGCCGCTCTGCGGCAGCGCGTCCCATACGGCCTGGCAGGTGCGCGGCGCCTCGGCGTCGAGCAGCCGCGCGCGGCAGGAGACGCCGCGCTTGTCGAGTGTGATCGTGATGTAGCGCGCCATTCCTCAGCTCCCTGCGGTGACGGAGGCGACGACGTCGCCCCAGATCTTCAGTGCGTCGTCGACCTGCTCGGCGTTCACGACGAGCGGCGGGACCATGCGGACCACGTTCGAGTAGGCGCCGCAGGTGAGCAGCAGCAGGCCGCTCTTCGACGCCAGCTGCTGGGCCGCCGCGGCCGTCGCGCCGTCCGGCTCGCCGTCGGCGGTCGTGAACTCGGTGCCCACGAGCAGGCCGAGGCCGCGGACGTCGCCGATCGCCGGCGTCTTGTCCGCGATCAGCCGCGCGCCTTCGAGCAGCTGACGGCCGCGCTCGGCGGCGTTCTCCACCAGCTTCTCGTCTCGGATCACGTCGAGCGTCGCGATCGCCGCGGCGCACGAAACCGCGTTGCCGCCGTACGTGCCGCCCTGCGAACCCGGGTACGCCTTCGTCATCAGCTCGTGCGAAGCGGCGATGCCTGACAGCGGGAAGCCGCTCGCGAGGCCCTTCGCGATGAGCACGACGTCCGGTGTGATGCCGAAGTGGTCGTGGCCCCAGAACTTGCCGGTGCGCCCGAACCCGGCCTGCACCTCGTCGACCACGAGCACGATGCCGTGGCGGTCGGCGCGCTCGCGCAGGCCGGCCATGAACTCGTTGTTGGCCGGCACGTAGCCGCCCTCGCCGAGCACGGGCTCGACGAAGAACGCGGCCGTCTCGCTCGGCGCGGAGACGGTCTGGAACAGGTAGTCGAGCTCGCGCAGCGCGAACTTCGTGGCGGTCTGCTCGTCCCAGCCGTAGTGGAAGGCGTAGGGGAACGGGGCCACGTGCACGCCGCCCATCAGCGGGCCGATACCGGTGCTGAACCGGGTGCCGGACGTGGTCATGGTGGCCGCCGCGACCGTGCGGCCGTGGAAGCCGCCTTGGAAGACGATCACGTTGGGGCGCTTGGTCGCCTGGCGCGCGAGGCGCAGCGCGGCTTCGACGGCTTCACTGCCGGAGTTGGCGTAGAAGAGCGAGTCGAGACCCGTCGGCAGCACCTCGCCGAGGCGGCGGGTGAGCTCCAGCAACGGCTTGTGCATCACGGTCGTGTACTGGCCGTGGATGAGCTTGCCGATCTGGTCGCGCGCGGCCTCGACGACGCGCGGGTGGCAGTGGCCGGTACTGGTCACGCCGATCCCCGCGGTGAAGTCGAGGTGACGTTTCCCGTCGACGTCGTAGAGGTACACCCCTTCACCGTGGTCGACCACGACGGGAGTGGCCTGCTTGAGCAGCGGGGAAAGCTCGGCCATGCGGCGCTCCTGGTTCTTGGTGTGAGGTTGCTCGGGAAAGCACTGTGTGCGGTTGTCGATTGTTGACAATATCCATAGCATGGCCTCGGGACAACACGGAGGAGCAAGCTGGATGAGCGCGATCACTGAAGCCGGCGTCGTCGGCGCGGTCGACAAGGAACTCTTCGTCGGCGGCAAGTGGGTGCCCGCGAAGAGCGGGAAGACCTTCGAGGTGCAGGACCCGTCCACCGGCACCGCCCTGTGCGAGGTGGCCGACGCCGGCGCCGAGGACGGCATGGCGGCCCTCGACGCGGCCGTCGCGGCGCAGGCCGGCTGGGCCGCCGTCGCACCCCGTGAACGAGGCGAGATCCTTCGCCGGGCCTACGACAAGCTGATCGAGCGCCGCGACGAGCTGGCGCTGCTGATGACCCTCGAAATGGGCAAGCCGCTGGCCGAGGCCGCGGGCGAGATCACCTACGCCGCCGAGTTCTTCCGCTGGTTCGCCGAGGAGGCCGTGCGCATCGACGGCGGGTACGCGACGGCGCCCAACGGCGTCGGCCGCTTCCTCATCACCAAGCAGCCCGTGGGCCCGACGCTGCTGATCACGCCGTGGAACTTCCCCATGGCGATGGGCACGCGCAAGATCGGCCCGGCCGTGGCCGCCGGCTGCACGATGGTGATCAAGCCGGCCGCGCAGACGCCGTTGTCGATGCTCGCGCTGGCGTCGATCCTCGCCGAGGCGGGGCTGCCCGAGGGCGTGCTGAACGTCGTCACGACCACCGACGCGGGTGGCGTGATGGAGCCGCTGATCCGCGACGGACGCGCGCGCAAGCTGTCGTTCACCGGGTCGACCGCGGTGGGGCGCAAGCTGCTGGAGCAGTGCGCGGAGAAGGTGCTGCGCACGTCGATGGAGCTGGGTGGCAACGCGCCGTTCCTGGTCTTCGACGACGCGGACCTCGACGCCGCCGTGGAAGGCGCGATGCAGGCGAAGATGCGCAACATCGGCGAGGCGTGCACGGCGGCCAACCGCTTCTACGTGCAGCGCGGCGTGGCCGACGAGTTCTCGCGGCGGCTGACCGAGCGCATGCAGGCGCTGGCGATGGGGCGTGGCACGGAGGAGGGCGTGGTCGTCGGCCCGCTGATCGACGAAGCCGCCGTGAACAAGGTGACCGCGCTGGTCAAGGACGCTACCGACCGCGGCGCGCGGGTGCTCACCGGCGGCGCGACCGTGGACGGGCCCGGCCACTTCTACCAGGCCACGGTGCTCACGGACGTGCCGGTCGACGCGCGGATGGCGTCGGAGGAGATCTTCGGGCCGGTCGCGCCGATCACCCCGTTCGACACCGAGGACGAGGCGATCGCGAAGGCCAACGACACGGAGTACGGCCTGGTTTCGTACCTGTTCACCAGCGACGTGAAGCGGGCGCTGCGCGTGTCGGAGCGGCTCGAGGCCGGGATGATCGGGCTGAACCAGGGCATCGTGTCGAACCCGGCGGCGCCGTTCGGCGGCATCAAGCAGTCGGGGCTCGGGCGTGAGGGTGGCACGGTCGGCATCGAGGAGTTCCTCGAGACCAAGTACATCGCGGTGAGCCTGTGAGTGAGTACCGCATCGCGAGCATCCCGGGCGACGGGATCGGCGTCGACGTCACGGTCGAGGCGCGCAAGGTCCTGGACGCGGCCGCTGCTCGGCACGGCTTTTCCTTGCAGTGGACCGAGTTCGACTGGAGCTGCGAGCGCTACACCCAGACCGGCGCGATGATGCCGGACGACGGCGTGGCGCAGCTGGCGGCATTCGACGGCATCCTGCTGGGTGCCGTCGGGTTCCCCGGTGTGCCGGACCACATTTCCTTGTGGGGCTTGCTGATCCCGCTGCGGCGCGCGTTTCAGCAGTACGTGAACCTGCGGCCGGTACGGCTGCTGCCGGGCACCACGTCGGTGCTTTCGGGGCGGACGGCCGACGAGCTGGAGATGGTGATCGTCCGCGAGAACTCCGAGGGCGAGTACTCGGCGATCGGCGGACGGCACAACTCCGGGCGGCCGGACGAGTTCGTGCTGCAGGAATCCGTGTTCACGCGGGTCGGGGTGGAACGGATCATCCGGTACGCGTTCGAGCTGGCGCGTACGCGTTCTTCTCGCGTGACGTCGGCGACGAAGTCCAACGGGCTGATCCACTCGATGCCGTTCTGGGACGAGATCTTCGCCGAGGTGGCGGCGAAGTATCCGGACGTCGAAAGTGGACAGATGCACGTGGATGCGTTGGCAGCGCGCATGGTTCAGGCGCCGGACCGGCTCGACGTGGTCGTCGGGTCGAACCTCTTCGGCGACATTCTGAGCGACCTGGCGGCCGCCGTCACGGGCGGGCTGGGCATGGCGCCGTCCGGAAACATCAACCCATCGGGTGAGTTTCCGTCGATGTTCGAAGCCGTCCACGGGAGTGCTCCGGACATCGCCGGCCAGGGCATCGCCAACCCGGTGGCCCAGATCCTGGCGGGTGCGATGCTTCTCGAACACCTGGGCGAAACCGTTGCCGCGCAAGCGATCCGTACCTCCGTCGACGAGGTGCTCACGGCCGGCGCCGAGCTCACCCCCGACCTCGGCGGCACCGCTACCACAACTCGCCTCGGCACGGCGGTGGCCGAAGCGCTCCGCTGATTTTTCGTCGGTGCTCCCCGCTTCACTTCTCCTCGACCGACCGGCTCCCGCCGGACCGGTTTCGTCGAACGAGGGGGAGCACCGATGTGCGAGCAGTGCGAGGACCGCGAAAACACGGGTAGACCCGGGGAGCGTTACCTGGCGGAGATCCTCGAGCGGATCCAGGAGTACGGCTGGTGCGTCCAGGGCGTGCTGGGCACGGGTCCCCGGCCGCCCTGGGCCTACACCGTCGGCCTGACGGCCCACGGCTTGCCGGAGCTCGTGGTCACCGGCCTGCCGCCACACCCGTCCATCCTGCTGCTGGGCGCCGCCGCCGAACGCTCCTTCGACTCCGGACCACCGCAGCCCGGCGAGATCTTTTCCTTGCGGGGCTTGCCTTCCGTCGAGGTCGTCGCCCTCACGTCACCGTCGGCGCACCTGTCGGTCGCGGTTTCCCTGTACGGCCATGACATCCGCGCCTTGCAACTCGTCCACGCCGACGAAGCCGGCCGCTTCCCCTGGTCCCCGTCCTACCGCGACGGCCTCGGTGGCCAGCCGGTGCTGGGGACGCGGTCCGATGACTGAACGAGGGTGGCGCGGTCTTCGGCCGGCGTTGTCACGTGGTCTCCGCCGGCGGTTGTCCTGCGCGGCGAACGAATCGGGGCGCGGCGACCGGCGCCGGCGGGTTGCTCTCACGGGCCCTCGTGTTGCCGTGGCGGCCGTGACGGTCAGCCTGTCCGCCGTCTGCCGGCCGATGGCTCGGCGGGCGTGGCGCCGTCTTGCTCGCGGATTGTCCGGTGCGAATGTCCGCCGCTCACTGTTTCTCCTTGCGGCAGCAGGGGAATCGCGGCATGGCGGCGTGCGCACGCCCGTGAGCCGAGTTGCCGTCGCAGGCACGCGCGATGCTGCGAAGGCGGCGCGCGGTGCGACCTGCGCAGGCGGACCGACGCCTGCGCGAGGGTGGCGCGGTCTCTGGCCGGTGTTGCCGTGCCTGCGCGGTCGCGGCTCGTGGTCACGGTCACGCGGGAGCCGGCGCTTCGCCTTCCTTCAAGGTCGTCCCCGGCACCAGCCGGCCGATCGCGTCCTCCATGTGCGCGTCCAGCAGGTGCAGGGCCGCGTCCGCGTCACCGGTGCGCAGGGCGTCGATGATGCGCGTGTGTTCGTCCACGCGGTCTTCCACGCCCTGGTAGGTGCTCTGCAGCAGCGTCAGGCACATGCGCGTCTCGATGAGGAGGGTGCGGGCCATGCGCACGAGGCGTTTGCTGCCGGAGGCGTTGATGAGGGCCTCGTGGAAGGCGAGGTCGGCGGCGGAGAGCGCGGTGGGGTCGTCGTCGTTCGCGGCGGCGGCCATGTCGGCCACGAACTGCTCCAGCGAGGCCGCGATGAGCTCGCGGTCGCCGCGCAGGGCGCACAGCAGCGCGGCGCGCTCGACGGCCGAGCGGGCGAGGTAGATGTCGAACACGTCGCTGGGCTCGAGGTCGATCACGAACAGGCCGCGGTGGCGCTCGCTGCGGAGCAGTCCTTCGGAGACGAGGTGCTGCATCGCCTCGCGCAGCGGGCCGCGCGAGACCTGGAAGCGCGAGGCGAGGTCGGTCTCGCCGAGCTGGGTGCCGGGAGGCAGGGCGCCGGTCATGATCGCGTCGCGCAGCTGGCGCGCGATCACGGCGGCGGTCGACTCCCGGCTGACCGGTTCGATGTCGGGCAGGACGACCACGGCTCAGCTCCTCACCCGGAACAGCGCGCCCAGCGAACGCACCAGACGCGTGGTGCCGGTGAGTCGCAGGCCTTCCCAGATCGTCACCTGGTTCGCCGTGAGCACGGGCTTGCCCAGCGCAGTCTCGATGGTGTTGATCTCGCCGAGCGTGCGCATCGCGGTGTCCGGCACGAGCACGGCGTCGGCCTCGGGGTGGTTGTTCTCCACGGCCAGGCGCACCACGGCGTCGGGCTCGAGCCGGCCGACCTCGGCGGCGGTGTCGATGCCCGCGCTCGCCATCGTCAGCACCTCGACACCGCCGGCGGCGAGGAAGTCCACGAACAAGCGCGCCACGTCGTCGGGGTAGCTCGCGGCCACCGCGACGCGCTTCACGCCGAGGGCCTGAGCCGCGTGCACGAAGGCGAACGAGGTGCTCGATGCCGGGACCCCTGCCACCGCGGAGAGACGGTCGGCCTGGTCGCGCGCCCCGTCCCAGCCGTACACGAAGCTGCCGGAGGTGCAGGCCCAGATCACGGCGTCGGGCTCGTGCTTGGCGAGCTGGTCCGCGCCGTCGGCGAGGCGGGCCTCGCTGCCGAGGTCGAGCAGCTCTGGCACGGCGTGCAGGTCGGTGCCGTAGATGTGCTCGACCGGCAGCCGGATGTCGCCTTCGTCGGCGTCCGACCCGCCGAGCAGCTGCTCGGCGAGCGGGTAGTCGTCCTCGGCCGCGTGGTCGGGGTAGATGAAGCCGATCGTGGTCACAAAACCTCCGGGATACGCAGATTGTCGACAATCTTAGACAGGTGGGTCAAGAGACCTCCCGCAGCCACTTGCCGGGGCCGACGATCGGCAGGTACATGCGGCGCAGGCAGGCCCACATGGTCAGCTGGTTGGCCGTCAGCACGGGCTTGCCCAGCGCTTTCTCGAGGGGCTCGATCAAGTCGAAGGTGGGGAGGTTGGTGCAGCTGACGAAGATCGCTTCGGCGTCGCTGTGGTCGGCGGCGAGGATGCGCTCGGCGATGGTGCGGTAGCTGACCTTCCAGATGCCGCCGCCCAGCCCGAGGTGGTCGCTGGACACCGTGGTCACGCCGAGCTCGGCGAGGAAGTCGTGGAGCTTGCCGGTGAGGTCGGCGTCGTAGGGGGTGAGCACCGAGATCCGGTGCAGGTCGAGCTGCTGCAGCACCTCGGCCAGCGCCCCCGAGGTCGTCACGGCGTCGGGCGCGCCCGCGTCACAGATCGCCTTGGTGAGGGAGCGTTCGTAGCCGATGCCGTTGACGAAGCTGCCCGACGTGCAGAGGTAGGCGACGACCTCGGGCTCGACGTGCAGCACGTCGCGGGTCGCGGCCGCGAGGTGGCGGCTGTCGCTCACGAGCTGCGCCATCTCCATGCTCACGGGCACGGGCTCGTACGGCGTGCGGGCGAGGTGGAGGGAGACCTCCATCGGTACCCACCGCCAGAGTTCGCGTTCGAGGGCGAGGTCGAACGGTGCGATCACGCCGATGCCGCGCTGGGCTAGCGGGCCCTCGAACGCGAGGAAGTCCAGATCCAAGGCTCAGCCTCCGGAATACGCCTGTGCAGATGACACGTCCGGTGCTCCGGGGGTCGTCCTCGGATTGTTGACAATCATACGAGCCACTTTTACGGTGTCAATGTGATCGCCTCGGAATTTCCCGTGCTGGCGGTGCTGTGCGGGTCGGCTCCACCACCGGACATGGCCGCTATCGAAAAGGCGGCGGTGGTTCGTTACACCGACGCGGGAGGACTCACCGAAGCGCTTACCGGAGCCCAGGGTCTGTTCGTCTACGATTTCCTCTCCACGGCCGTGCCCGGAGCATGGCACGCGGCCGGCGATCTGCGCTGGCTGCACATCGCGAGCGCCGGCGTCGACCCGGTGCTGTTCCCCGGCCTGGTCGAGAGCGACGTCGTGCTCACGAACTCGCGGGGCGTCTTCGACGACGCCATCGCCGAGTACGTGCTGGGCGTGGTCTTGGCCTTCGCCAAGGACTTCGCGCGTTCGCTCGACCTGCAGCGCGCCGGCACGTGGCAGCACCGCGAGACCGAACGCGTCGCCGGGCGCGAGGTGCTCGTGGTCGGCACCGGGCCCATCGGCCGCTCGATCGCGCGGCTGCTGCGCGCGGCCGGCCTGCGCGTGTCCGGGGCCGGGCGGCGCCCGCGCACGGGCGACCCCGACTTCGGCACGGTGCATGACTCCGCGCACCTCGCCGAGCACTTGCCCGCCTTCGACTACGTCGTGGCCGTCGCGCCGCTGACCGAGCAGACGAAGGGCATGTTCGACGCGGCGGCCTTCGCGGCGATGAAGCCGTCGGCGCGGTTCGTGAACGTCGGGCGCGGCGAGCTGGTGGTCACGTCCGACCTGGTGGCGGCGTTGCGCGGCGGGCAGATCGCGGGCGCGGCCCTCGACGTGTTCGACACCGAGCCGCTGCCGGGCGACAGTCCACTCTGGACCATGCCGGACGTGCTGCTGTCGCCGCACATGTCGGGGGACTTCCTCGGCTGGCGCACCACCCTGGTAGAGGTGTTCGCGGCGAACTTCCGCCGCTGGGTGGCCGGGGAGCCGTTGCACAACGTCGTGGACAAACGGCTCGGATACGTGCCGTCGGAATCTCAGGGAGCAGCCGGATGAGCCACCGGGAACTGACCGCCAGCGAACTGGTCGCCGCCTACGCCACCGGAGAGCTTTCGCCGGTGGAAGCGACCGAGGACGCGCTGCAGGCCATCGAGGAACGCGACGGTGAACTCAACGCGTTCTGCCTCGTCGACGCCGACCGCGCGCTGGAACAGGCGAAGGCCGCCGAGATCCGCTGGCGCGACGGCAACCCGATCGGCTGGCTCGACGGCGTGCCCTCGTCGATCAAGGACATGTTCCTCACCGCAGGCTGGCCCACGCGGCGCGGCTCCACGAGCATCCCGGCCGAGGGGTCGTGGGACGTCGACAGCCCCGTGATGGCGCGGATGCGCGAGGCCGGCCTGGTGGTGCTGGGCAAGACGACCACGCCCGAGATCGCGTGGAAGGGCGTGACCGACAGCGAGCTCGTCGGCATCACGCGTAACCCCGTGAACCCGGCGATGACCGCGGGCGGCTCGAGTGGCGGCAGCGCCGCGGCCGTCGCGGCGGACATGGGCGCGATCTCCGTGGGCACCGACGGCGGTGGTTCGGTGCGGATCCCCGCGTCGTTCTGCGGGATCGTCGGTCTGAAGCCGACCCACGGCCGGATCCCGCTGTTCCCGGCGAGCCCGTTCGGCCCGCTGTCGCACGCCGGGCCGATGGCGCGCAGCGTCGACGACACCGCGCTGCTGCTCGACGTGATCGCCACTTCCGACCCGCGCGACCCGGCCGCGCTGGCGCCCCCCGTCGGCACCTACCGCGAGGCCGTGCGGCGCGACGTGCGCGGGCTGATCGCGGCGTTCTCGCCGACGCTCGGCTATGTGGACGTCGACCCGGAGGTGGCGGCGATCATCGCGGCGGCCGTGAAGGCGCTCGACGACGCGGGGCTGCAGATCGAAGAGGCGGACCCGGGGTTCGAGGACCCCAAGCCGTCGTTCGACATTCTGTGGTCCACCGGCGCGGCGAAGCTGCTGGACTCATTCCCGCCGGGCAGCGAGGACCGCGTCGACCCGGGCCTGCGCCGCGTGTGGGAGCAGGGCAAGACCTACAGCGCGAGCGACTACCTCGACGCCACCGCGGCGCGCGCGGCGCTCGGCATCCTGATGGGCGAGTTCCACACGCGCTACGACGTGCTGATCACCCCGACCATCCCGATCCCGCCGTTCGAGGCCGGGCACGACGTGCCGCCGGGCAGCGGGCTGAGCGAGTGGCCGGAGTGGACGCCGTTCACCTACCCGTTCAACATGACGCAGCAGCCGGCGATCAGCGTCCCGGCGGGTCGGACGTCGGCCGGATTGCCGGTGGGGCTGCAGATCGTGGGCCCGCGGCACTCCGACGACCTGGTGCTGGCCGTCGCGAAGCTGCTCGAAGAGGTGCGGCCCTGGGTAGTGCGCTGACCCGACGCACGTTGGGGTGAAAACCGGCCGCGAGCGCCGGAAACTGTGTCAGGGTCTGGCGCGTGCATTCCACGGGCTGGCGGTACGAGCAGGCGATCGCCACTGTCGACATGACCGGTCAACCCACTCGCGTGATCGTGGGCCTCATCGAATGCGACGACCGTCTCTCGGCCGCCCTCCGCATCGAAGACGGCCCCACGGCGCTGGTGCCGCTCGAAACGGGCGGCGAGCTGCTCAAGGCGCTGCGCCAGACCCTCGAGAGCTGGTGGAAGCTCGACGGGCACCGCGACGTCGCGCCGGAGCCGCGTTCTCCCGGGCGCTGACTAGCGGAATCCCTGACTACCGGGAACCGTCATTGCCGGAAACACTCAGTACCGAAACGCCAGCCGCGCCAGGTGGTCCCGGCCGGTCGGCGTGATCCGCAGGGCTCGCCCGGCCGGGCGGCGGCGCACCCAGCCCGCGTCGAGGAAGCCGTTCAGCAGTGCGGCACCGAGTGCGCCGGCGAGGTGGACCCTGCCCTGTGACCAGTCGAGGCAGGCGCGGACGGGTGGCGCCGCGGTGACTCCGGTGATCCCGAGTGCGGTCAGCAACGGGTGGTCGAAGGTGCGTACTGCGTCGGTGTCGCCGGGGCTGAGCGCGCCGACGACACCGTCTTCGTGAAGCCGTGCCGCGATCGTGACGCCGAGCCGGCCGCCGAGATGGCCGTAACAAGCGCGGGCCTCGAGTAGTTCGTCCGTCGGCTGGTCCGGCTGCAGGTTCGCGGGCAGCCGCGGGGGCGCGAGCGCGGCGAGGGCCTCCACGAGCTGGGCGACCTCCGGCCCGGCGAGCCGGTGCAGCCGCCGCCGGCCGGACTCCGCCACTCGCACCAGGCCCGCGTCACACAGCCTGCGCAAGTGCGCGCTCGCCGTGGACGGGGCGATACCCGCGACCGTCGCCAGGACGCGCGCGGTGTGCGCGTCACCGTCCATGAGCTGCAGCAGCATCGCCGCGCGCGCCGGTTCGCCGATCGCCTGCGCGACGGTCGCGATGTCCGGTCCGGCCGTCATCGGCCGAGATTAGCCCGCGGACAGTTCGCTGCGGAGCGAAATGTTGTTGTGGTTAGCTGCGAGCCATGACCGAGTTCACGACGCCGATCGACGACCGTTGGTTCGAGGACTACCCGCAAGGCGCGGTGTACGAGTTCGGCGAAGCCGTGGTGACCGCGGAAGAGATCGTCGATTACGCGCGCCGCTTCGACCCGCAGAGCTTCCACACCGACCCGGCCGCGGCCGAGCACGGCCCCTTCGGCGGGCTCGTCGCCAGCGGCTGGCACACGGCGGGCGTGATGATGCGGATGTTCGTGGACCACTTCCTGTCCTCGGTGTCCAGCCTCGGCAGCCCCGGCATGGACGACCTGCGCTGGCCACGCCCCGTGCGCCCTGGGGACAAGCTCCACCTGCGCGCCACCATCGAGGACGCGCGCCTCTCGAAGTCCAAGCCGGACCGCGGGCTGCTCCGCACGCACATCGAGCTGTTCAACGCCGACGACGAGGTGGTGATGAGCGCTCACGCCATCAACTTCATGGCTGTGCGCCCGAAATAACCGATTCGCGGCGGATTCAGACGGCCGGCAGGGCGCCCGACGCAACCGGTCGCCGGAGCACCAACCCGCGCACCTGCCGGCTGGACAGCGCGAGCAAAGTCGCCATCACGATCAAAACACCGCAGCCCAGCAGCACGGGCTCGCGGCCCAGGTGCTCGACCAGTGGTCCCGCCGCGATCTGGCCGATGGGCATGGCCGCGAGGGACCCCAGCACGTCGTAGGAGTACACGCGGGCGAGGCGGTCCTCGGGGATGTTCTCCTGCAAGGACACGTCCCAGACGACGCTGAACTGCTCCATCGTCAAGCCGGCCAGGGCCATCGTCAGCAGGAGCGGCACCAGCGCGGGCCACAGGCTCAGGCTGAACATCGGCAGGGCCTCCGTCATCACCAGCAGCACGCCGACGAACAGCGCGCGCCGGGGTTGCCAGCGCGCGGCGACGAGGCCGCCGAAGATGGAGCCGACCGTCTCGATCGCGAGAGCGAGGCCCCAGCCCGTGCGGCCGAACGTCTCGTCGGCGACGACCGGGCCGATCACGACGAGCGTGCCGAGGCCGGCGGCGTTGACGAAGGCGAACTGCACCACCACGATCCACACCCACGTGCGCGAGCGGAACTCGTGCCAGCCCGCGACGAGGTCGGCGATCGGGTGGCTCGCCTCGATGCGGGCGCCGCGCGGCAGGCGGATGCCGCGGTAGGCGACGGCGGCGGCGAGGAACAGCACCGCGTTCACCGCGACCGCCCAGCCCGAGCCGGCCACGGCGACCACGATCCCGGCGACGCCGGCGCCCGCGACGCGGCCGGTGTTGGTGAGCAGGCGGATCAGGGCGTTGGCCTGGCTCAGCCGGTCTCGTGGAACGGTCTGGGGCGTGATGGCCGCCGCGGCAGGCAGGGAGATCGCCGCGACCGCGCCGTTCACCGCGCTCAGCCCGACGAGGAACGGGATCGACGCGAATCCACAAAGGACACTGACGGCGAGCGCGCCCTGTGTGATCGCCGCGGCCGCTTCGGTGCCCTGCATGATCACCGAGCGGGGCAGGCGGTCGGCCAGCACGCCGCCGAACAGCACCAGCGCGATGTTCGCGACTGAGCGCACGCCCACCACGAGACCGAGGTCTACGGCCGAACCGGTGAGGTCGAGCACAGCGAACGCGAGAGCCACGGGGGCGACGGCATTGGCGAAGGTGGCGAGGGTCCGTCCGGTGGCGAGCGCGCGGAAACTGCGGCCGCGCAGGGGCTCGAGGAGGCTCACGGCGAGCGAGTATCCGATCATCGGCACATTCGGCACAACTCGATATCCGCTGGCCGGGACGCACGCCACAGGTGTGGTGCGCGGCCGTGGCCCGTGTGCTCTCCTGAGGATCATGCGTATGACGATTCTGGGCAGGAGCGGCCTCGAAGTGTCGAGGATCGCCTTCGGCACGTGGCAGCTCGGCGGGCAGTGGGGTTCCTTCGACGAGGACACGGCGATCGCGGCCATCCGGCACGCGCGTGAGCTCGGCGTGACGCTCTTCGACACCGCGCAGGCCTACGGCGCCGGCGCGGCCGAGCAGCTCCTCGGCAAGGCGCTGCGCAGCGAGCTGGACCACGACCGCGACAGCGTCGTCATCGCGACCAAGGGCGGCACGAAACCGCGTGCCGAACGGGCCCGCGACTCGCGCCGCGAGTGGCTCACCCAGGGTGTCGACAACAGCCTGCGCCTGCTCGGCGTCGACCACCTCGACCTGTACCAGATCCACTGGCCCGACCCCGAGACGCCGGCGGCGGAGGTCGCGGCGACGCTGCAGGAGTTCGTCGACGCCGGCAAAGTGCGCCACGTCGGGGTCTCGAACTACACCGCCGCCGAGCTCGCCGCCTTCGACGAGAGGCGCCCGGTGGAGACGCTGCAGCCGCCGTACCACCTGTTCCGCCGCGGCATCGAGACCGATCCGCTGCCCTACGCTCGTGAGCACGACCTCGGCGTGCTCGCCTACAGCCCGCTCGGCAGCGGTCTGCTCACCGGCACCTTCACGGCGGATTCGGTCTTCGACGAGTCCGACTGGCGCTCGAAATCCTCGGCGTTCCAAGGTGAAAACCTGAGGCACAACCTGGAGATCGTCGACGAGCTCGCCAAGTTCGCCGCCGAGCGGGGCGCGTCGGTCAGCCAGCTCGCGATCGCCTGGACGCTCGCCCAACCCGGCGTCCACGTCGCCATCGTCGGAGCCCGCAAGCCGCGCAACATCGAGGCCAGCACGGCCGCCGCAGACCTCGACCTGACGCCCGAGGACCTCGCCGAGATCGAGCGCATCACCGCCGGCGCCATCCAGGTCGGTGGCGCCAGCCCGGAGGGCATCGCCTAAGGCCTACTTGGCCCCCGTCGCCCCTTCCAGCTCCGCCAGCGCCGTGTCCAGGTGGGTGAGGATCCGCTGCAGGTGCGGCACGCTGCGCCGGCACCCGGTGATGCCGAAGTCGAGGTTGTCGCCGTTGCTGGTCAGCGTGATGTTCAGCGCCTGGCCGTCGAGCAGCACCGACGCGGGGTAGATGCCGTCGAGCGCGGCCCCGTTCCAGTACATCTGCTTGCGCGGGCCCGGGACGTTGGAGATCACCAGGTTGAACGGCGGCCGCGTGTTGTTCACGACGCCCGGGATCGGCGACGCGCCCAGCTGCGCCACGTTGACGCCCGAGAGCAGTAGCGTCTGCAACGGCGTGAGCTCCGAGAAGAGCTTCTTGCCGTTGGTCATCGACGTGTGGATCGCCGACAGCCGCAGCGCCGGGTCGGACAGGTCGGTGCCGAGGTTGCACAGGAGCGCGCCGATGTTGTTGCCGCTGGCCTCGCCGGCGTCGGCCTTGCGGCGCAGCGACACGGGCACCATCGCGATCAGCGGCGCGTCCGGCAGGGCGCTCTGCTCTATGAGGTAGTCGCGCAGCGCGCCGGAGCACATGGCCAGAACCACGTCGTTACGGGAGACGCCGGCGGCGGTCGCCACCGCGCGCACGCGGTCGAGCGACCACGACTGCGCGGCGAACCGGCGGGCGCCGCCGATCGGCACGTTCAGCATCGTCTTCGGCGCCTGCATCGGCAGCGTGAGCGTGTGCTCGCGGAACGCCTCACGCGCCACCTTCGCCGCGGCCGGCGCGATGCCCGCGACCTGGTCGAACGTCTTGCCCGCGAGGCTGAACAGCGACGGTTGCGCGTGGCCGTTGCCGTTGGTCCCGTTCTGCCGGCTGCCCCACGGCGGCGGGCAGTCGAGGTCGTTCGGGTCGTCGGACAGCGTGCCTTGCAGGTGGCGCAGCGCGGAGACGCCGTCCATCAGCGAGTGGTGGATCTTGGAGTACATCGCGAACCGGCCGTCCTGCAGGCCCTCGATGAGATGGATCTCCCACAACGGCCGGTGCCGGTCGAGCAGCGTGCTGTGCCAGCGGGAGGTGACCTCCAGCAGCTCGCGGATGCGGCCCGGCTGCGGCAGCGCGGAGTGGCGGAAGTGGTAGTCGAGCTCGAGCTCCGCGTCGGCGGCCCAGCGCACGTACCCGGCGGTGTTCACGGGCCGGCTGGGGCGGCGCCGGAAGACGCTGCGCATGTTGTCGGTGGCGAGCATCTTCTGGCGAAGGTCGCTGAGGTAGTTCTCGCCCGCGTTCTCCGGTTTGCGGAACAGCTGCAGGCCGCCGACGTGCATGGGGTGTTCGCGGGTCTCGACCATCAGGAACATCGAGTCGGTCACGGGCATCAACGGCATTTTCCGACCACCTTCCGCCACGCCGGGGGCATCGGCGCTCCCCGGAGCCCGAGTCTACGCACGATGCGCCGTTGTCTGCCCAATACCACATAATTGCTGGTGGCAAACGGTGTCCGGTGACGACCGTGCGGTGCTTTCCGCGCGGTGGATACAGTGGCAGCCGTGGCAGGACGGACTGGTGCTCAGCATCTGGGCGACGCGCTGAAGGCACTCGGGACCGAAGTCGTGTTCGGGCTCCCGGGAGTGCACAACCTGCCGCTGTGGGAGGCGTTGGCGGAAGCGGGAATCCGGATCGTCGGTGTCCGGCACGAACAGACCGCCGGATTCGCGGCCGACGGTTATGCCCGCGCCACGGGGAAACTCGGCGTCGCGCTCGTGACGACCGGGCCCGGTGCGGCCAACACGCTCGGCGCCGTGGGCGAGGCGATGGCTTCGGCCGCGCCGGTGCTCGTGGTCGCGACAGACATCCCCTCCACGCTCAAGCGCCCCGGCGTGGTGCGCGGCGTGCTCCACGAGACGTCCGACCAGCAGGCGATGTTCGCACCGGTGACCAAGGCCGGGTTCACCGTGCACCGCGCCGACCAGATCGGCACCACCGTGCACCGCGCGTCGAGGCTGGCGCTGATGCCGCAGACCGGCCCGGTGTACCTCGGCATCCCGACGGACTACCTGCGTGAGACCTCGGAGCCGAGCGGACCGCCGAAGCCGCTGGCCGAGCGGGTGCTCGACCTGCCGGACCTGGCCCGCGCCGCCGAGCTCCTCTCCGGCGCCCGGCGTCCGTTGATCTGGGCCGGCGGCGGCGCCTTGCGTTCGGAGGCGGGCGAGGCCATCGGCAAACTCGCCGAACGCCTGGCCGCTCCGGTGATCACCACGTTCGCCGCGCGCGGGCTGCTTCCGCTCGATCACCCTTGCCTGGCCCCGAATCCGGTCCACGCCCCGGAGGTCGGCGAGCTGTGGGACGAGGCCGATGTGGTGCTCGCGATCGGCACCGACTTCGACGGCCTGATGACGCAGAACTGGCTGATGCCCGCGCCGCCCAAGCTCATCGCGGTGAACGTGGACGCCTTCGACGCGGGGAAGAACTACAAACCGGACATCACGTTGGTGGGTGACGCCCGCCGCGTCGTCGAGTCGCTGCGGCCGGCCAGCCGGCCCGGCCTCGACGAGCTGACCGTGCGGCTGGCGTCCATCGGCCGACGCGTGCGCCAGCGCGTCCGCACCGAGGAGCCGCAGGCGGCCGACTTCCTGTCCACTTTGGAGGAAGTACTCCCCGAACCTGCCATGCTGGTCACCGACATGTGCGTGGCCGGGTACTGGGTCGGGGGTTTCCACCGCGTGCGCGCGCCGCGCCGGCTCGCCTACCCGATGGGCTGGGGCACGCTCGGCTACGGCTTCCCCGCGTCGCTCGGCGCCGCCGCCACCGGAACCGGGCGCGTCGTGTGCGTGACCGGCGACGGCGGTTTCCTCTACGCGGTGGGCGATCTCGCGACGCTCGCGGAGGAGCAGCTGCCGGTGACGGTCGTGGTCGTCGACGACGGCGGTTACGGCATGCTGCGCTACGACCAGGACCAGGAAGGCCTGCCGCACCGCGGCGTCGACTGGGACAGCCCGGATTTCGTCGGCCTGGCGCGATCGTTCGGGGTGCACGCCGACCGCGTGTCCGGGTTCGGGCGGGCGTTCCGGCGGCTGCTGAGCGAGTTCATCGAGTCGGACGAGCCCAACGTGCTGGTGGTGCGGGCGAAGCTGAAGCCTCCGGTGAACACCTCGCCGCGGTGGCCGCGGAAGCCGCGCTGATGGCGGGCCTGCGGGTCGGCTTGCGGGTCGGGATCGACATCGGCGGCACGTTCACGGACCTGTGCGTGCTCGGCGAATCCGGGGTCGTCGCTGTCGGGAAGGTGCTCACCACCCACCGCGAGCCCGCTCTCGCGGTCGCCGAGGGCCTGGCCGGGGTGTTCGCGCGCGCCGGGCTGGACTTCGGCGACGTCGAGCAGCTCGTGCACGGCACCACGCTGGTCACGAACGCGCTGATCGAACGCAAGGGCGCGCGTACGGCGTTGCTCGCCACGGCCGGGTTCCGCGACGTGCTCGAGATGCGCCGCGAGCACCGTTACGAGCTCTACGACCTGCGCCTCGAACTGCCCGAACCGCTGGTGCCGCGGTACCTGCGCTTCGACGTGCCGGAGCGGATCCTGGCCGACGGGACCGTCCACACAGGACTGGACGAGCAGTACGTCGCGCGGCTGGGCCGAGAGCTCGACGCGCGGGGCATCGACGCCGTCGCCGTGTGTTTCCTGCATTCCTTCACCAATCCTTCCCACGAGCGGCGCGCGGCCGAGGTGCTCGCACGCGTGGCGCCGCGGCTGCGGGTGGCGCTGTCGTCCGAAGTGGTGCCAGAGATCCGCGAGTTCGAGCGGACGTCGACCACGGTCGCCAACGTCTACGTGCAGGACCTCGCCGAGCGGTACCTGGCGGATCTGGCGCGCCGGCTGCACGAGCTGGGGGTGCGGCCCGCGCCGCACATCATGCTGTCCCACGGCGGGATCGCGACCGTCGAGACCGCGGGCCGGTACCCGATCCGCATCCTCGAATCCGGCCCGGCGGGCGGGGCGCTCGCCGCTTCGGCGTTCGGCGTCGGGGCCGGGGAACGCGACCTGCTGGCGTTCGATATGGGCGGCACGACGGCGAAACTGTGCCTGGTCGCCGACGGCGCGCCGCTCGTGACCCACGAGTTCGAGGTCGGCCGTGAGTACCGGCTGCTGCCCGGCTCTGGGCTGCCGGTGAAGGTGCCGGTGACCGACATGATCGAGATCGGCGTCGGCGGCGGCTCGATCGCGCGCGTGAACGCGCTGGGTTTGCTGACCGTCGGCCCGGATTCGGCGGGGTCGGAGCCAGGCCCTGTGTGTTACGGCCGCGGTGGCACCGAGCCGACGGTCACCGACGCCGACCTGTTGCTGGGTTACCTCGATCCCGCGTATTTCCTGGGCGGCGGGATGGCGCTCGACGTCGAGGCCGCCCGCGAGGCTGTGCGGACGAAGATCGCCGAGCCGCTCGGCGTGAGCGTCGAGGAAGCGGCGTGGGGCATCCACACGAGCGTGAACGAGGATATGGCCAACGCCGCGCGCGTGCACGCCGTGGAGCGCGGTAAGGATCCGGCGAAGCTGCCGATGTACACGTTCGGCGGCGCAGGTCCGGTGCACGGCGCCGGTGTCGCCCGGGCACTCGGGGCGCCGACGGTGGTCGCGCCGCCGGCCGCGGGTGTGCTGAGCGCGCTGGGGTTTCTGACGGCGCCGCTGGCGTTCGACTTCGTGCGTTCGGCGCGGGCCGCCGTGTTGGACCTGTCGTGGGAGGACGTCGACGCGCGGTTCGCCGAGATGGAGGCCGAGGGCGCGGCGCTGCTGCGGGAGTCCGGTGTGGACGGTGCGGACGTGACGCACGCGCGCGTCGCCGAGATGCGATACGCCGGCCAGGGGTACGAGATCCGGGTGCCGGTGCGGGCTTCAGCCGATTCTTGGCCGGACGCGCTGATTGCGGATTTCACGGACGTCTATCGGTCGTTGTACCGGCGGAGCGGGCCGCCCGTGGCGGTCGAGCTGCTGAACTGGCGGGTGGTCTCGTCGGCGCCGGTGCCCGAGGTTTCGTTGCGGCTCAAGGACTCCGCGTCCGGAGACGCCTTCGGCGGCAGCCGCCCGGTCTACTTCGCGGGTGGATTTGTCGACACGGCGGTGGTCGACCGGTACCGGCTGCGGCCGGGCGCGCAGGTCGCCGGCCCCGCGATCGTGCAGGAACGCGAGTCGACGGTGGTCGTCCCGCCTGGCGCGCGCTGCGTGGTGCGCGGCGACGCAAGCCTGGAGGTGAGCTGGTGACCGACCCGATCCTCGTGGGCCTGATCGGCAACCGGCTGCACTCGATCCTGGCCGAGCAGCAGAACGCGCTGGTCAACACCGCGTTCTCCGCGGTCGTGCGCGAATCGCTCGACCTCGCGTGCGCCGTGTTCGATTCGCGCGGCGAGATGATCAGCCAGTCGACCGGGGGCACGCCCGGCCACATCAACGCGATGGCCACCGGCCTGCGCCACTTCGTCGCCGAGTACCCGCCGCAGACGCTGGAGCCCGGTGACGTGCTGGTCACCAACGACCCGTGGCAGACGGCCGGGCAGATCAACGACATCACCGTCGCCACGCCCGTGTTCGCGGGTGGTCGGCTGGTCGCGTGGTTCGCGTCGTGCTGCCACGCGCCGGACATCGGCGGCCGGCTCGTGTCCGCGGACGCCACGGAGGTCTTCGAGGAGGGCCTGCGGCTGCCGATCCTGAAGTTCCTGCGCGCCGGCGAGGTGAACGCCGACCTGGAACGGCTGATCCGCGCCAACGTCCGCACGCCCGAGGAGACCATCGGCGACCTGTATGCGCAGGTCGCGGGCAACGACGTCGGCGCGGCGAGCCTAGTACGGCTGCTGGAGGAGTTCGGGCTGGCGTCGCTCGACGACGTCGCCGCGGAGATCATGAACCGCTCCGAACGCGCGCTGCGCGAGGCGATCACCGCGTTGCCGGACGGCGTGTACCGCAACGAGCTGGCGACCGACGGCTTCGACGACGAACCGGTCGTGCTGCGCGTCGCGGTGACCGTGGCGGGCGACGAGATCCACGTGGACTTCGCGGGTTCGTCGCCGCAGAGCCGGCGCGGGATCAACGTGGTGCTGAACTACACGAGGGCGTACGCGTCGTTCGCGGTGAAAGCCGCGATCTCGCCGGAGGTGCCGCACAATGCGGGCTCGTTCCGGCCTGTGTACGTGACCGCGCCGGAAGGTTCGGTGGTCAACTGCGTGGCCCCGGCGCCCGTCGCGTCGCGGCACCCGATCGGGCACTTCCTGCCGTCGTTGCTGATCGGGGCGCTGCCGGGCTGCCCGGTCGCGCCCAGCGCCGACGCCCTGTGGATGACGATCTGGCGCGGCGAGGGGTTCATGTCCACGGTGTTCCAGACCGGCGGCATGGGCGCGCGCGTGTCCCGCGACGGCCTCTCGACCACGGGTTTTCCCAGCGGCCTGCGCTCGACGCCCACCGAGGTGATCGAGACAAGTGCGCCCCTGGTGCAGGGCGTGCGGGAGCTGCTGGTGGACTCGGGTGGCGCCGGGCAGTTCCGCGGTGGGCTGGGGCAGCGGACGACGATGGGTCTGCTGGGCGATTTTCCCTGGAGTGTCAACGGGAACGTCGACCGGGTGCGGGCCGCCGCGTCCGGTGTGGACGGTGGTTCTCCGGGCGCCCTCGGCCGGTTCGGGCTGGTTTCCGGAGCTGATTTGCCCGTCAAGAGCCGTGTCGCCTTGGCTCCGGACGCCGAGGTCGACGTCGTCCTCCCCGGTGGCGGCGGCTACGGCGACCCGCGGCGGCGCGCCGTGGCAGACGTGCTCGCCGACGTGGTGGCGCGGTACGTTTCCGCGGAGGCGGCGGAGTCCGTCTACGGCGTGGTGGTGCGGTACACCGGCGCGCGGGACGCGCTGGTCAGGCTGCCGGAGGACTACGAGGTGGCCGAACTTCGAGGGAGGGACTGAACGATGGCTCGGTTGGCCGGCAAGGTCGCGGTGATCTTCGGGGGCGCGCGGGGCATCGGCCTCGCCACGGTCAAGGAGTTTCTGGCCGAGGGCGCCGTGGTTTTCGCGAGCGACATCCGCGAGCCGGCCGCCCACCTGGACGGCTACCGCCACTCACTCGTGGACGCCACCGACGAGACCGCGGTCGACGACTTCGTCGCGAGCGTCATCGAGGACGCGGGCCGCATCGACGTGCTGGTGAACAACGTCGGCGTCCACCTCGCCAAACCCCTCACGGAGACCACTCTCGAGGACTTCGACACCATCTTCGCGCTCAACGTCCGCGCCGCCTTCCTCGGCACCCGCGCCGTGCTGCCCCACATGCTCGCGCAGCGCTCCGGCAGCATCATCACGACCTCGTCCAACGGCGGCGTGATGGGCCGTCCGAGCGACCCGGTCTACAACGCCACGAAGCACGCCTTGGTCGGCCTCACGAAGTCCCTCGCCGTCGCCCACGCCCACCAGGGCATCCGCGCCAACACCGTCAACCCGGGCGCCATCGACACCGACATGCTCCGCTCGACGCTGGCCTCCCCGGACGACTTCGAGACCAAACAGCACCAGCTCGTGGCCAGCACCCCCGCGGCCCGCGTCGGCGAGGCCACAGAAGTCGCCAAGGCCATCCTCTTTCTGGCCACCGACGAATCCCGCTTCATCAACGGCGCCGTCCTCCCCATCGACGGCGCGAAGTCCGCCGGCGCGATGCCCTCGAACCGCTACAGCCTGGACTTCGACCTCGGCGCCCGCTGACCCCCGACCCCACGCGGCTTGGTTGCGCCCAACGCACCGAACGCCACATTGGGGTGCTTTGACGACCCCACTCACCGCCGCCCGCCTGCCCAGATCGGCACCCCACCCGGGCCGTGTCCACCCTCACAACCGCCGCCTACCCACGCGACGAACCCTGCACCCAGCCCCTCCCCGGCACCTCGATCCGAAGCCTCTTTGCGGCCGGCGACGTGTTGTCAAGGCACGCTTTCCCGCCTTGACAACAGGTCACCGGCCGTCAACACAATCCAGCTTCGGGGTGCACCCCCAACGCAACACGCCCTGCGAGGACCCGAAACCCCAACCCGAAACCGCAACCCCCTACACCGGCGGTTTGACCCCCTGCCCCCCATCCCCCAACTTCTTCCTCCTCGCAAACCACCCATCCCTCAACTCGGCACCCAGCTCCTCATGCCGCGTGACCAGCACCCGAACCGCTTCCTCATCGGAAACGTCATACGGCGCGATCTTGTACAGATAAGCCGTCGCATCCCGCTCCAAGGAAAACCTCAACCGCACATACTCGATCCAGTCGTCGTGAAACCCCAGCACCGTCCGGATCGTCGTCGCGATCAGGACCAGCGCCCCGGCGATCGCGCTGAACGCCACGTCCCACCGCAACGCCGCGAACACCGGCACCGCCGCCGCACAGGCGACGCCGACGAACTCCGTGGTCACGTAGTGGATGCGGCTGCGGCGGGCGTGGTCGCTGAACCACGCCCACCGCCGCACGACCACTTCCGGCAGCGGTTTCCCGTTGCGGGTTCCGGTGATCATCCAGTGCTCGGCCGGCAGGGCCTCCGTCGACGCCATGCCGCATTCTCCCGCCGCGGCCTGGCGTGTGTGAATGGTTCGGACCGATTCAGCAGCTCACCGCCGCGTCAGCCCAGTCAGCGTGATCCGTGTTGTTCCCGTCCCCACCATCCGTCACGACGAGGTCCAGCACCTGCACGCCACCCAACGGCACGTCGAGCGCCTGCGCCGCCGAGCCATGGCGGAACACGTCCGTCGAAGCCAGCGTCTTCCCATCCCCGCGGACCTCGAACGTCACACTTCCCGTGGCGAACTCGTCATCGAGTCCGACGACCGAGTGGAACGTCTGACAGCCCCCACCCAGATACACCCGGACCAGCGAAGGCGCGTGCGCCCCGAGGCCATCCGAGTACACCTGGCCGTTGATCGTGATCGGGTTCCCGTCGCCGGCCTGGTTCTCGCCGTTGCTGGTGCCCCGTTCGACCGGGCCCCAGCCGTTCTCCGTCAGCAGGAACGGCGCCTTCGACATCGGCGTCACTCCGGCAGCGAACGGTGTCACGACCGGTCCACTCGCATCAGCCGACAACGAGCGCCGCCCCCAGCCCGTCGTGTACGTAGCCTTCACCGACATCGCCACCTGCGCACCCGGCTTCACGGGCTTCACCGTCACCGTGCGGTCCCAAGATTTCCCCGGAGCGACCACCGGCACGAGCACGTCGCCACGCCCGTCGAGCTGCCAGCCGGACGGCGCCGACACCGTCACCCGAGCCGCGGCGAGCGGTGTGCTGCCGTCGTTGGTCAGCCGAACGTGAGCAGTGAACGGCTTCCCCGCGGGGAAGTACGACCCCGCGTCAAGAGACAGCGTCGCCGCCGGCGCGGCAGCCGGGAACTTGGCCGGCCACACCCGGAACACCGCCGCCCCGTGGCTCGGCACGGTCGCCCGCAGTGTCCCGGCGCTCTCCGTCTCCGCACCCGTCCACAGATCACGCACGCGGAAATCGCGCCCGGCCAGACCGATCTCCGACGCGTTGCTCGTCATCGTCGCAGCGGAAATCCCGCGGTTGAACAGCACCACCGCGGCCGAACCGTCGGACATCGGCTTGGTCCACACCTCGGTGTCGCCGTCGTCGCGGACCTTGTGACCCTGCACGCCCGCCCAGTCCTGGTCGAGGGCGACGACGTCCTTGTTCGCCAGGATCGCCTTCGTCGCGGCCGGCATGGAGCGGACGTCGTTGCCCGCGAGCAGCGGCGCGTTCATCAGCGACCAGAGCGCGAAGTGCGAGCGGTACTCGGCGTCGGTCATGCCGCCGTTGCCGACCTCGAGCATGTCGGGGTCGTTCCAGCCGCCGGGGCCGGAGTACTTCTCGAGCCCCACCTGCTGGTCGAGGATGCCGGTCATGCTGGTCCAGTTGTCGCTGATGTCGCCGGTGGTGCGCCACAGCTGCGCGCCGGAGGTCTTGCCCCACAGCCACGGCTGGTTCTCGCCCCACTCGCACAGCGCGTAGATCATCGAGCGGCCGGTCTTCTTGATCGCGTCGCCCATCTTCGTGTAGCGCTCGATGGCCGGGCGGCCCTCGTTGTTGCAGTTGTCGTACTTGAGGTAGTCGACGCCCCAGTCGGCGAAGGTCTGCGCGTCGACGTCCTCGTGGTCGAGGGCGCCGGGCATGGTCTTCGCGCAGGTCTGCGTGCCGGCGCTGGTGTAGATGCCGAGCTTGAGGCCCTTGGCGTGCACGTAGTCGGCCAGCGCCTTGATGCCGCTCGGGAAGCGTTCGTGGTTGGGCTCGAACTTGCCCTCGGCGTTGCGGTTCTGCTCGGCCCAGCAGTCGTCGATGTTCACGTACTGGTAGCCGGCGTCGCGCAGGCCGCTGCTGACGATCGCGTCGGCGGTCTCACGGATGAGGGTCTCGTTGATGTTGCAACCGAACTTGTTCCAGCTGTTCCAGCCCATCGGCGGCAGCGCGCCGGTTTCCTGCTGGACGGCGTTCGGGGCGGCCGGGGCCGCTTCCGCGCTCGCCGTGGTGAGGGTGGTGGTCAGGCAGGCAGCCGCCAGCAGGCCCACAAGACGACGCATGAATTCCTCCCGGAGTGCACAACTCAACTACTCAAAGCGGAACATACTTCCTCAAGAATCAACAGGAGTGAACGGTTCACGTCAATGGGCCGTTGGTAGGTAATCCGTTGGCCGGGAGGTAGAAAGGAGGCGTAGGTCCGCGACGACGCCCCGAGGAGCCGCCCCATGCCCGAGGTCCGCCCGCTCGACGGTCTCAAGGTCGTCGACCTCTCCCGGATCCTGGCTGGGCCGTACTGCACGCAGTACCTCGGTGAGATGGGTGCCGACGTCGTCAAGGTCGAGCCGCCCGGCCACGGCGATGACACGCGCCTGTGGGGCCCGCCGTTCGTCGGCGACGAAGCCGTGTACTTCCTTGCCGCCAACCGCAACAAACGCGGGATCGTGCTCGACCTCAAGTCCGAACGCGGCCGCGAAGCCGTACGCCGGCTCGTGGCCGACGCGGACGTGCTCGTCGAGAACTTCCGCCCGGGCACGCTGGAGCGGTGGGGCCTGTCGTACGCCTCGCTGTCCGAGCTGAACCCGCGGCTGATCCACGTCTCGATCACGGGCTTCGGCCAGACGGGGCCGTACCGCGACCGGCCGGGCTACGACCTCGTCGCGCAGGCGCTCGGCGGCGTGATGGGGCTGACCGGCGAGCCCGACGGCGCGCCCGCCAAGGTGGGCCTGCCCGGGGCCGACCTCAACGCGGGCACGTGGGCGATCATCGGCGTGCTGATGGCGCTGCAGGCCCGCCACACCACCGGGCGCGGCCAGTACCTCGATGTCTCCCTGCTCGACGCGCAGCTCGCCTGGCACATCTACGCCGCCGGCGCGCACTTCTACGACACCCCGCGCCCGCGCCGGATGGGCTCGGCGCACCCGAGCATCGTCCCGTACCAGGCGTACCACGTGTCCGACGGCTGGCTCGTCATCGCCGTCGGCAGCGAGAAGCTGTGGCGCGCGTTCTGCGGTGTGCTCGGCCTGGACATCGCGGAGGACCCGCGGTTCTCGACCAACGCGGCGCGGACGGCGCACCGCGACGAGCTCAACGTGTTGCTGGAGGAAGTGCTGGTCACGCGCACCGTCGACGACTGGACGAAGGCCCTCGACGAGGCCAGCATCCCGGCCGCGCCGATCAACGACATCGACGACGTGTACGCCGACCCGTGGACGGCCGCGCGCGACCAGGTCGTGCGGCTGCCGCACCCGACCATCGGCACCTACCTCGGCACGGGCTTCCCGGTGAAGGCCTCGGACACGCAGCCGCGGCCGACGTCTGCGCCGCCGGTGCTGGGCCAGCACACGGCGGAGGTGCTCGCGGAAATCGGGTACTCGGAGTCGGAGATCGCCGAGTTCCTTTCGTTGTGACCAAGGAGGATTACATGGAGAACCCGCTGTGGCACCCGTTCGCGGACATGGGCGCCGTCGACGGCGACCGCTTCGTGATCACGCGCGGCTCGGGCTCGTACGTGTGGGACGACGCCGGCCGCCGCTACTTCGACGCCACGGCTTCGCTCTGGTACGCGAACTTCGGCCACGGGCGGCCTGAGATCACCCAGGCCGTGACGGCGCAGCTGGAGAAGCTGGATTCGTACAACCTGTTCGGGTATTACGCGAACGAGCCGGCGTTGGAGTTGGCTTCGCGGCTTTCTGCGCTTGCTCCGGTGCCGGGTTCGAAGGTGTTCCTCGGCTCCGGCGGTGGTGATGTCGTCGACACGGCGGTGAAGATCGCGCGGGCGCACTTCGTCCACACTGGACGGCCGGAGAAGACCCACATCATCGGGCGGACGCAGGGGTACCACGGGACGCACGGGTTCGGGACGGCCGTGGGCGGGATCCCGGTGAATGCCGAGGGGTTCGGGCCGATGCCTTCTGGGTTTTCGCATGTGGCGTATGACAGTGTGCCGGCGTTGGAGGCCGAGATCCTGCGAGTGGGAGCGGATCGGGTTGCCGCGTTCTTCTGCGAGCCGGTGATCGGTGCTGGGGGCGTGCTGTTGCCGCCGGACGGGTATCTCGAAGCTGCGGTGGAGGTTTGTCACCGGTACGGGATGCTTTTCGTGGCGGATTGCGTGATTGCCGCGTTCGGCCGGTTGGGGACGTGGTTCGGGATTGATCGGTGGGCGGTTCGGCCGGACATGGTGACGACTGCCAAGGGTCTTACCGGTGGGACCATTCCGTTGGCCGCGTTGCTGGTTTCGCCGGAGGTGGCGGCACCGTTCTTCACGGGTTCTGCCGGGGCTCCTGTTTTGCGGCATGGGGCTACTTATGCGGGGCACCCGGTGGGGTGTGCTGCTGCGTTGGCGACGTTGGATATTTATGAGAAGGACGGGTTGATTCCGCGGGGGCGGGAGTTGGAGAAGCCGTTGGCGGATGCGTTGGCCGGGGCGGCCGACCATCCGTTGGTCGCGGAGGTTCGAGCTGGGCTGGGGTTCTTGGCCGCGGTGGAGCTGTCGGCGGAGGTGCTGGCGGCCGATCCCGGGGCGCCGGGGAAGCTGCAGCGGCTGGTGCGGGACGAGGGGGTCTTGGTGCGGCCGTTGGGGAAGGGGATTGCCCTGTCGCCGCCGCTGGTGACGGGGGACGAGGAGCTGGACTTGCTGGCGGCGGCCATTCCGGCGGCGCTTTCTCGGCTGCAGGGTTAGGTTTCCGCTCGTTGCGGGGCGTCCCGCATGGGGGCGCCCTTTCCTGCGTGGTCGCGATCGCCGGCGGTCAGGTAGAGGACGGCGTAACAGGCGAGCCAGTGTTCGACCATGTAGTCGCTGCCGCTGACGTGATCGAGCTCCGGGTCCGCGTGGGCTTCGGCGGCGGAGATCAGGAGGGGTTGGCGCGGGTCGGTGGCGGGGAGGCTGTCGGCCAGGCGGAGCCAGCACCAGGCGCGGCTGAGGTTGAGGCCGCGGAGGTGGGCGAGCTGGCCGTCGCCGTCGTCGGACACCGTGGCCGGGGTGAGGAGTGCAGCCGGGAGCTGGGGAAGGAACCGGTCGAACCAGGCTGTGAAGTCTTTTGGCGGCAGGAGGCAGGCCTGCAACTCCACTTCGGTGAGGGCGGGCGACAGGAAATCGGCGCCGGAGGGTTCCCAGTCGGCGGGGTAGTCGGCGTCGGTGCTGAACCAGCGGGTGGCGGCGTCCTGGATGGCGGCAAGAAGGGCTCCGTCGCCGGCTGCGGCTTGCCTTTTGGCGTAGGGGAGGGCGCGGGAGAGACCGAAGGCGCTGTTGTTGTGCGCGCCGGTGCGGATGGGGTAGGTCTGTTTGGGGAGCCACTGCAGGAAGGCGTCGGTGACTGCTGCCGACAGGGGTGCGAGGCCGGCCGACCAGGTTCGGGCGTCGGGGTCGTCCCAGGTGGCGATCTCGTGGTGGAGCATGAGGGCCCAGCCCCAGCCGTAGGGGCGGGCCCGTGATCCCTTGGTCCGGAATGTCTCGGCTTCGCCTTCGAGGGCGTCGGCGGTGAGGTGCTCGTTGAGTGTGGTCCGGATGTCGTCGGTGGGTATTGCGTCTGGGGTTGTGCGGAGCAGCCGGACCAGGAGCCAGTGCATCTCGACGCAGGAATGCCAGTCGAAGCAACCGTAGAAGGCTGGGTACAGGTCGCGCGGACGGTTCGGGAAGTCCCCCGGGAACTGCATGGTGCTGCGGATGTCGTTGGGGAATTCTTTCCTGATGTTGCGCAGGGCGGCCGCGCTGTACTCGGCGGCTCGGGAAAGCAGCTGGGTTTCTCGCCGGGATGTCATGGGCGCGCGGGCCTCCTGCCACTGGACGCGTCGGGCCGGTCGTCATTGCCTCCGGCCCACGGACGAAACGCATCACCCCACACCAGTGGGCAGATCCTCAGCCGCACGACTTACAACTTGGCACCGTGGCAAGACCCATCTCCGATCGGCGAGTTGCCGCCCGCTACGGCGAGTTGCCGCGCCTACTGGCACGACGCCGCACTTGTGGCAAGACCGGACGAGTATGGCAAGTTCCGTGCCTCTTGCCTGCCATTGCCTCGGCAACGCGCGACATTCGGTGGCAAGGTTCCGCGCCGATTGACAAGGCGCCATGGGTGCGGCATGACGTCGAGGTGTTGCCGCTGCCACTGGCCTTTGCCTTTGCCTTTGCTGTGGCAAGGCGCGGCGGGTAGAGGCGAGGTTCCGCGCGGATTGGCAGGGTGCCGCGTCGACTGGCAAGAGGTCGCACGGGTGGCGTGGCGCCAAGGTTGATGGCAAGTGTTGCGCGCTTGGCATGTGCCGTTGCCGTGGCGAGGTGCGGCGCGAGGTGGCGAGCTGCCGTGCTGATTGGCGAGGCGCCTCGCGGAATGGCATGGGCCAGCGTGGAGCGGCATGTGCCCGCGCAGGATGACCTGGGCGGTCCGAGTGACGAAGTGCTGTGCAGGTTGGCGGGGCGCGCGTGGGATGGCATGGCGCCGTGCGGAATGGCATGGTGCCGTGCGGAATGGCGAGGCACCGACCGGGTTGGCATGGCGGACGCCGGAAGGCATGGTGCCGACGGGGATGGCAAGGCGCACGCGGGAAGGCACCGGCGCGCACCGGAAGGCAAGGCGCCGCGCGGGGTGGCGTGGACCGGTGTGGAGTGGCAAGTTCCGCGCGGAGTGGCAAGGGCGGTCCGGGTGGCAAGGGCGCCGTCACCACGAAGGCTCGGCTGCCCCCGCGCTAGCGGCGCCAGCCGCGCCAGCCGCGCCGAGCCGAGCCGGGGCGAGAGGTGCGTGGGGCAGAGGCAGCGGGGAGGTTCCCGAAGGAAGCCGGCCAGACCGTCAGCCGATGCAGAATTCGTTGCCCTCCGGGTCCGCCAGCGTGATCCAGCGGGTCGGCCCCTGGGACCCCCGGTGCAGGAACGTCGCACCCCTGGCCTGGAGTTTGGCGAACTCCTCCTCCATGTTCTCCGCGCCGCCGACGCGGACGTCGAGGTGGAGGCGGTTCTTCACCGTCTTGCCCTCCGGCACCTCCTGGAACAAGACCCGCCGCGACGTCTCCGGGTGGGAGATCGCGGCGCCCGAGCGCCAGACCAGGGCGCCGCGGTGGACCGTGGTGTCGTCCTCCGACGCGTAGCCCTTGGCGATCATCTCGCGGATGAAGGCCTCGTCGCTGGGTTCGACAGCCCAGCCGAGCGTCTCAGCCCACCAGTCGGCCTGGGTGTGCGGTTCCGCGGAGTCCACGGTCACCTGGAAGTCATACGCCATACCGGGACGGTAGGCCACACCTGAACGGTGTGCTTACCTGGGAAAACCCAGGTCGCACAGCTAGCGTGGAACGAGATTTATCCACTGT